>QMZP01000028.1 GCA_003663225.1 Candidatus Aenigmatarchaeota archaeon
CAACAAGACAAGGAATGCCAACATAACATTGAGGAACGAGGGAAACGTTAACCTCACGTCCATAGCGGCAAGGAGCTCGGACAACAGCGTAAAGTACGGGTCGCACCACATAAACTTCACCTATGATTATTCGAGATGGATAGAGCCAGGCCAGGCAGGCAGCATTAACATATTATTTGATATAAATACCAGCAAGACTGACAATGCAGCCGGGCTCTACACCGGATGGATATACCTGGAGGCCAACGAGTCAAGGCCTTACCGGGCCTTCAATGTTTCCATCAAGCTCAACCTGAGCGAAAGGCTCAGGGTTGTCGTTGCATCCGTGACCAGCCCGAGGGGTGAGGATTACATAAACAACTACACTATAGCAAGGAACGTTACAGTCAAGGTGAAGCTGTACTACCTGAACGGGACAGAGATAGTGAACGCAAGCGGCTCGAACAGGATGGGTATCGGGAACTTCAGCATATTCCTTGACGAGAGCAACACCACATACAGGAGGCCGACAAGCGGCTACCTCACGATAACCAAGGGGAGGTCAACCCTTTACTACAGCGACGGATACTACATCAACGCGACCATACCGAAGAACACGAGCGGCGGCAGGTTCTATGTCAACACAAGCGTGACATACAAGGCAAAGGGACTGGACTACACGGGCAGCGGCAAGTATGACTCGCTCGCAGTCAGGAGGCCCGGCCTCCACGTAACGTTCAGCAGGACCTCACTGAGCATGAACGAGGGCAAGACGTCCAACACGCTGCTCAACGTGTCGCTCAGGAACTACGGCCTTACCAGGGCGACCGGAAGGGTGGGGCTGGACGGGTCGGATGACAACGACTGCGCGTACCTCACAATAACGGCATATGACAAGTATGACGACGGAGCCAATACCAAGGGGCCGGAGTTCAGCGCTGTCACCATAAACGGCAACAACACAGAGAGGACGTGGTACAGGTGGAGGTTCACCGCAGCCAACCTCACTACCGGGGTTACATGCACGCGCAAGTTCAACTCCACCAACCCGCTCCTGAACAACAGGAGCATAGACGTCACCATAAGCAATGTCAACACGGGCGGCAGCAGTGACGACAGCTCATCAAACTCTGACGACACCGGCAGCTCGGGGGACGATACCACGGCCTACAACTATTCGCTGCGCATAACAGCCTACCCCAAGGTGGTGCAGGCGCTGCCGGGAGAGGTCGTCAATGCCAGCATAGCAGTCAAGAACGTTGGCAACATATCGACATCAGTCAAGACGGCGGTGTCCATAGATGACGACATAACGGCCACCACGTTCCCCGAATCACAGTCCATAGCACAGGGCATAACCAAGAACTTTACTGTCCAGTTCAATGTGTCAGAGGATGCGGCGCTGGGCAACCATTCATCCAAGTTCAAGGTATACGTGGCACTGAAGACGGACCGCTACAACATACAGTCGTTCACCTTCAAAGTCCTTTCCACGCCCGAGAGGGAGCTGGAGATAAACAACAGCTACCTGAACAAGTCGCTGGAATTCGAGAAGCTGCTTGAGGACTTCATGAAGGTCAAGGACAGCGGATTCTTCTCCATAGAGGACAAGAACTTCACGATAGTGTACTCAATGGTGAACGACACCAAGCTCGCCCTGGAGAATGCCAAAGCGGCCATAGCAAGCGGCGATTACGCTACCGCAGAGTCCCTGCTCAAGGACGTGACAGCCAACATCGGCAGGATAAAGGACAAGATGAGCACGCTGAACGCGGCAAGGATGGCCGCTGAGAGCCAGGCATGGGGAAGCCTGTGGGTATGGATAATAATTGGCATAGTCATAGCAGGCGCGATAGGCCTGTTCATCTACATGCTCCTTCCTCCGCCGGGGTATGACAAGAAATACGGATTCACCCCGGCTGTGGGCGGCACCATAATGGACAAGATAATAGGGCTTCTGAAGCATGAGAAGATATCCAAGCTCAAGAGCAAGGTATCGGATGCCGCAAACAAGGCCAAGTCGATAAAGGGTAAGAAACCCGCTGCACAGAAGGAGGCCCCTTCCAAGGAAGGGCCGGGCAAGTACCAGGAAGGATACGAGAAGCACAAGCATTCCGGCTACAAATACGAGAATAAGAAACGAAGGCAATAGCCTTTTCTTTGCATACAGGCAAGGTGCTCGGATTCATTATTCAAAGAGGACAGAGGCCAAGGAGTGTGTTCATGGAGGGTGCTCTACGCGCCAAAGCCTAGCTTCCCATCCTTTCCACTATCTTCGCGAAGGCCGGCCTTGTGACCAGTATGCCCACGAGCACGCCAACTATCGTCGTTATGGCGAATCCCCTTATCAGGCCTATTCCGAGGAACATCAGGGGCAGCATCGCCGCTATGGTTGTAGAGGCCGCACCGAATATTATGAAGAACGCCCGCTTTATCTTCTCCTTCATTGTGTATGCCCTCTCCTTCTTGCCTGATATGGTCTCGTCGGTTATTATTATGAGCTGGTCCATGCCGGTCCCTATGGCCGCTATTATGCCGCCTATGACCGCAAGGTCTATGGTCCATGACATCATGCCAAGCATGGGTATGAGCACCGCCCCGACCCATGCATAGATGTCTATCTCCTGCTTCTTCATCAGCGACACGAGGAGCACGCCAAGGTTGGCCACAAGCACCACAGACCATATGCCCACATCATTGGTCGCCGCCAGCCCCAGTATTATGACTATCTCGCACAAGCCTATCAGAGCCAGGGGCAATGCTACCTTGATGCTCCTGTATCGTATGATTATGACAAGCATGACCGCCGCTGCAGCCAGCAGGGCGGCGTTTATGGCTGACGTGAAGAACCCGGCGCCCAGCGTGGGCGATACCACGTCAACGGACGCGGTCTCGAGCGTCGTGGGCAACGCGCCTGACCTCAGTATGGTCTGCAGCCTCAGCTTCTCTTCGACAGCAGACTCCTTCTCTGGCCTGCTGCCGGTTATCTGGGGTGTCTGTATCGCCTTGCCTTCAAGGTCGGCCGATATCCTCAGGCTTGAAACGACCTTGCCATCAAGGAACAGCAGTATCTGCATGTCCTTGAGGTATTCGTCGCCAGAGTTTATGTCGAGGAACTTCTCAGCTCCCGACGTGACCTCTGCGAACCTCTGCGCGCCGTCCACTGATACCTGTATTGAGAAGTAGAAGTTGTATCCCCCCTGTATCGGCATCAGGCCGGAGTGCTGCGGGTCGGTGAACACTATCTCGACGTCGTCACCGGACAGTACGTCAGCAAGGAACATCAGGGTGTTGTCGGTCTTGTTGATGTATTTAAGGTCTATCCCCTCAAGCTCAAACGTGGAGTTCGGCTCATACGTGGAGCCTTCGAGCGTTATGGTCTGGCCGCTTACGCTTACTGGATACTTGTCGGTTCCCAGCTGCAGCTGGCCCGAGCCGCCTTCAAGCTCAACCGGCTTGGTTATCTTGGCTTCGAATTTGCCCTGGCTGGACAACAGGTCATCAACTATGCTCCTGCCAACGCCGGCAGCCTCCACCTGTATGAAGTATCCCTCGTTGCCCCTTATGGAGGAGAACTTTATCTCCCTGAGGCCGTACAGGTTTGCCCTTGTCTGAAGGGTTGCCATGACCTGCTCTATCATGTCAGCGCTTACGTTCTTGTCGGTCGGGCTGAGTATTATCCTGGTGCCACCACGAAGGTCCAGGCCGAAGTCCAGGTTGGTTTTTTCTATGTCCATCACTTCTACGCCGAGCTCTGTTACGTTGGACACGGAAATCTCGTAGTTCTTGTTGTTGGCGCGTATCTGCAGATTGTCCGCGGTGTCCATCAGCGCCGCTCTCCACTCATCGACGTTGCTTATTTCGATGCCGTTGACCTTGGTGACTATCATGCCCTGTTCCAGTACGCCATTCAGCGGGGATTCACCTGAAACATAGACCACCTCCACGCCGTTCCTTCCGTAAGGGTATGCCTTGAGTCCTATGGCGAATATGGCGCCAAGGACTGTTATTATGAGTATCAGCAGCCTCCAGTATTTCAGCATCAGGCCACCCCCTTTCTTTCCATATGCCACCTTAGAAGCGTGGCGTTCTGCAGCCACGTGAGGCACAGGTCTGTCAGAAGCCCTATCAAAAGGACTATCGCTATCTGGGACAGCACCGGGGACACACCGGCCACAAGCAGTGCCACGAGGGCCGCTATGGTGGTCGCGGACATGGTAAGGCCGGTCTTGAATGCCTTCTTCATCCTGTCCATGAAGTCTTCAGTGCCCCTGAGTATCCTTGTCGTCAGCATTATGTCGCTGTCCACGGAGTATCCTATGAGCATAAGAAGTGCGGCAAGGCCCGCAAGCGAGAGCTCTATGCCGAATACCTGCAGTGCCCCGAGTGTTATTATGATGTCAGATACTGCGCACAGTATGACCGCGCCGGAAGGGACCGGGGTCCTGAATATGAGGAACACTATTATGCCCATCATCACGAAGGCGAAGACTATGGCAAGCTGCGCCTGCGACCAGAACGACTCACCCAGAGCAGGGCCTATCGTCTGGGCAGAATACTCTATGACATTGACCCCTACCGATTTCAGGCTATCTATTATCTGGTCAGGGTCAACCCCAGAGTCTGCCTGTATTATGAGCCCGTTACCTGTGATCCCGCGCGTCTCCTTAACCGAGACCTCACCAAGCGACTCTGAGAGCATGTCCTTGACTTCACCCACGGATACGCTGGTATCCGTTGTGACCGTGACCAGCGTGCCTCCCCTGAGCTCTATAGACCTCTGGAACCACTCTCCTGTCTGGGCGAAACTGGACATCAGAACCCATACAGCCAGCAGTATCAGGATAGTAGTGGGGACCAATGACAGCTTGTAGTTTACCTTCATAGAACACCACTAAACGTAAACATTAAGAAGAGATTAGGATACGTTATTTAAATTGATGCTTGCGAACTAAACAGCATGAAAGGGCGCTTTCATGACGTGGTCATAGCGGGCGCCGGGCCAGCCGGGCTCCACGCCGCAAGGTGCTGCGAGAAAGCGGGGCTGGACACGGTAGTGATAGAGGAGCACAAGGACATAGGCCGGCCCTGCCACTGCTCGGGCCTCATATCAGCGAACCTCAGGAATATCGTCCCGTTGAAGAGGGCCTTCGTAGAGCACAAGGTCAGGGGCGCTGTCATGCATTCCCCCGGCGGCAAAGAGCTGAAGCTGGAGAAGAAGGGGACTGCAGCATATGTTATAGACAGGACCGCATTCGATTCTTACCTCGCTGATAGAACCGGAGCCGAGATACTCACCGGGAACAGGGTCTCAGGATTCAGGCAGCGGGATGACAGGATAGAGGTATCGGCCGGCAGGGAGTATGGATGCAGCCTTCTCATGGGATGTGACGGTTCAGGCTCTCTCATAAGGGAGAAGCTCGGGCTGAAGCCGAAAGAGATGCTGTTCGGCATAATAGCCATAGCGAAGGGCTCCAAGGACGACCGCTCATCCGAATTCGTTGACATGTGGTTCGACAAGAGGTGGACGGACGGGTTCATGTGGAAGATACCGCGCGGTGATTCCGTGGAGTACGGCATGCTGGGAAGCAATGCTAAGTTCAGCAGGCTCGAGGGGTTCTTCGGGCTGGACAGGTATGAGAAGGCCGGCGGGACGGTGCCGCTCGGCCCGGTGAAGAGCTATCATGAAAGGGTCTTGCTGGTTGGCGACGCAGCCGCCCAGGTCAAGCCATGGAGCGGCGGAGGCGTCATATACTCGCTTACCGCAGCAGGAATCGCTGCAGAAGCCGCTGCAGAAGCAAAGAAGTCCATGGATTTCAGCGAAAGGGCCCTCAGGGGGTATGAGATGGGGTGGAAGGCGAGATTCGGCAAGCAGATAACGGCAGGCATGGCCGGGCGCTCGGTATTCAAGAGGATGAGCAACAGCCAGCTAGACCTCGCATTCTCGGGTATGGCAAGGGTAAGAAAGCTCATGAATAAGCTTGATATGGATTTCTTAACAGGTAAAGGGACTGAAATCACTCGGAATCGTCCAGCTCAAACTTGAACCCGTAGTGTATTAGGCCCCCGTCACCGTCTTCGTACATCTTCCTGAACACCGGCTTCACTTTCTTTCCTATCTCAACTTCCCGGATGCCGCCTACTATCTGGCCTGATATCTGCGGGCCTTCGTCGAGTTTTACTATGCCAACGACATAGGGTGTGCTTTTCTCGAATCCGCTGGGCGCTGTCCTTATGACAGTGTGGCTTACTATAGTGCCCTTCCCCGTGAACTTGAATTCCTCTATCTTGCCATCTCTTCTGCATTTGGGGCAGAAGTGCCTGGGCGGGAAGTAGAAGGTTCCACAGTTGGCGCATTTGGTGCCTACCATCCTGTACTTGGAATCCTTCAGCCTCCAGAACAATGGAACGCTTGAGTTGTGCATGATATCACCTAAAAGGTCCTGTAGTTCTCACCCTTTTCCTTTCCCAGTATATTGACCACTGACGTGGCACCAGACCCGCCTATGTTGAGTGCCAGGCCTGTGCTAGCACCATTAACCTGCAGCCTGCCGTATTTTCCGCGCAGTTGCCTCACAATGTCTACTATCTGCCTTATGCCCGTTGCGCCCACGGGGTGGCCTATGGACTTGAGGCCGCCTGCGGTGTTTATGGGCTTGCTGCCGTCCCTTGCTATATTGCCTTCCTCGACGAACTTGCCGCCCTGCCCCTTCTCGCAGAACCCGAGATCCTCTACTGCTATTATCTCGTTTATGCTGAAGCAGTCATGCACTTCCGCTATGTCTATATCAGACGGTTTTAGGCCAGTCTGCTGGTATGCGTTTTTGGCTGCCACCCTGGTTGCTTTCATCTCTACCAGGCTTTCCCTTCCATGGAGCGAGAGTGTATCAGATGCCTGATGCGAGCCGAGCACCCAAACCGGGTCCTCTGTCTTCCTTGCAACATCCTCGGACGCCAGCACCACTGCCGCGGCCCCATCGGTTATCGGAGAGCAGTCAAGGAGTGACAGCGGGTCTGCTATCATCGTCGAATTGAGGACATCATCAACGGTTATCTCCTTGGGGAACTGGGCGTTGGGGTTCAGTGCGCCGTTCTTGTGGTTGTTGACGCTCACCATGGCCATCTGCTCCTTCGTGGTTCCGAACTTGTTCATGTGCGCCCTGGCTATCAGCGCGTAAAGCCCTGTGAACGTAAGGCCTGTAGCCGATTCCCATTCCTGGTCGCCGGCCCCCATGAGCGTGGATATGGCATCGCTGCCCTTTATGTCAGTCATCTTCTCAGCCCCGGCAGCGACCACTATGTCATACTGCCCGGATTTTATGGCAAAATATGCCTGCCTGAATGCCAGTGCCCCCGAGGCGCATGCTGCCTCCACCCTAGTGGATGGTATCGGGATGAGCCCCGCATGGTCAGCGGTTAGGGGTGCAAGATGCTCCTGGCCTATGAACTTGCCGGCGCTCATGTTGCCTATGAACAGCGCCTTTATGTCCTTGCCCTCTATGCCTGCTTCCTCTATGGCCTTAGCTCCTGCCTCTGTCGAAAGGTCCCTAAGCGACCTTTCCCAGTGCTCATCGAACTTCGTGTAC
>QMZP01000029.1 GCA_003663225.1 Candidatus Aenigmatarchaeota archaeon
ATGACCCGCCGCAGGACCTTTCGGGGTCATGGGGGTTCTTCGGGATTTCGAACCCGGAGTTCGTTGAGAATGTGCCGAACCCGAACTCGTCCTGGTTGGTCTTCCCTATTATGGAAGCGCCCGCCTCTTTGGCCTTCCTGACCACAGTAGCATCGAATGTGGGCCTGTACCCTTCCAGTATCCTTGAGCCGGCGGCCGACTGCACACCTTTCACGCATATGCAGTCCTTGACCGACACGTATACGCCTGATAGCGGCCCCTTCCTGCCCTTGGTGGGCTCCATGACCGTGCTAATGAAGCCGAATTTCTTGTTCAGGCGGTCAATCTCGGTCCTGATGCTGTCCTTTCCCATAGTATTTATTGTGGAACCATGATAATTAAATATATGAAACTGAAGAGGCTCCCAAGCATGCGTGAGAGCAAGAGATACCTGTACTTCAGGGTGGTATCAGAGGGAGCCATAGATTACACCAATGTTAAGAACGCGATATGGAACTCCATGAGCAACTGGCTTGGCCAGAACGAGCTTGCCCAGGCATCGCCCAGGCTGATAAGGAACCTGTGGGACGGCAAGAAGGGCGTCCTCAGATGCCATCCCAGGTATGTGGATAATGTGAAGATGGCGCTCGCCTTGATAAGCCAGATAGGCGACCAGAAGGTCATATTCCACGTGCTCAGGGTAAGCGGCACTATAAGGTCTGGAAGAGAGAAAACAAAGAAAAAGAAATGAAAGGCAGTGCCTTCAAACGGCTCACTTGGTGAGCCTTATGTCGATGGTCGACACGTTGAGCTTATTCTTGGCCTTGTCCTCAACAGTCTCCGTGTCTATGGATATCCTCCTGCTCATGTCCTGAGCAAAGCGGTTCCTGACAACTTCAGCAACATCTACAGCCCTGCTGATGTTCTTGCCTCGCGCCTTTATGTGCAGGTCAGTGGCGCCTCCCTGTATCTGGGTCATTACTGCGAGCACGTAGCTCATGGTGGGCTTCTTTCCTATGTAGATGAAGTTGTCTCTATCCTTGGGTTTCTGTTGGGTGTTAGGCTTGTTCGCGTTCTCTGTAACGTCTGGGATTGCTTGTGCCATGCTATTACCTCCTGTTAGTACAGCTGATGCTGCTTGTGGTATATTGTAGTGGAATAAGACGTTTAAATGTTTGCCTCACGAGAAGCTGAAGCCTACCATGTTCCTCATCCTTTCAGGTATCCCCACGTTCTCAGGTGTTGCGTTGCCTACGAATATGTGTATGGGAGCGGTTATGTCCTCGTATAGGTATTTGGCCGACATGGTCACTGTATCCATGTACACCCCTTCGTATATCTCCTTCCAACCATATGCCCTTGTGAGGTTCCAGTGCTCGCCCCAGAAGAGCCTGGTCGTGCCCTGTATCCTGGATCTCCAGTCCTCATCAAGGAACACTCTTGCATGGAGCTCGTTGTCTATCACGCGGAAGGTCATCCATCCCTCTATTATGCCGTTGTCCGGGTCCATTGTGTCATTGAACGCTATTATCACGTTGCCGTCATCGTCCTCATGGTTGCTGTAGAACACCTCGCCGTTGTATATGCCCTCCGGGACGAACAGCAGCCAGTAGTTGCTTTCCTTGTACCTTATCAGGCCGTAATAATCCCTCTCAGCATGCCCCCCTGCTGCCTTGTTTGTGTCTATGAACACCCTGCCGGTCCCGTCAGTGAACGCGAAGGGTGCCCCCGAGACCTGCTGGTCAAACACGCTTGCGGGCTCCTGCACCTGCGGCATGAAGGAGAAGTACGCCAGCGCCGCTGCTACAGCTATTATCATCGCGACCAACGCATAGCTTGACCTGTCTGCTCCCTTCATCAATCCCACTGCTCCCTTGGCCACATCCTGGTCTTCTCTGCTTCCCTGTCCAGCCACACGCTGGCCGCTCCTGATATACCGGCTGCTCCTGACAGGAAGAACAACGGGGCTGTCAGGCCGCCCGTCGCTACAGTCACTGCGCTTAGGCCTATGTCCACTACCACTGAGCCCACGAATATCATGGTCTTGTACATAAACTCCTTGTGGTCGTCGCCCTGTATGCAGAAACCCTCTGTATTATCCTCATCCAGCGCAACCTCTATTACAGGCACCTTTATCTTCACCGGCGGGTCCTTGCCTTTGATGAGGAGTACCACGGTCCTCTCGTTAAGGAACTCCTCGATGTGCGCCATGGAAAGGCACTCCTTGGTAGCCTGCTGGTTCGGGTTGACGTACGACCATTCATCGTTCTCGCTCCTGTCCACTTGCGACATGGTCATGGCATAGCTTCCGGGGTAATAGAACGGGTACTTGGTGAAGGCCTGCTTCTCCTCCCTCGAATACTCCCAGAATGCGAACATCTTGACCTGCTCCACTGTTATGTGCCCGCATACATTGTTGTATATATTGTTTACGCACTCCGTTCTCTCATCACCTGAAAGGCCCTTGCATGTCTCCTCTATGATGCTGTCTGCTTCGCAGTCCGGCACGAAGCATACGTTGCTGGTCTTGTTGACATGCAGGTCTGACTTGCATGGCGAAGCCAGCATCAGCCTCTGCGGGCCGCCTCCTTCCCATATGTTCCTGGAACGCTTGACCTGCACGAAGTAGTTGTATGCTTCGTATGTCAGGTTTATGTTGTACTCCGGCCATATGGTCCTGTGCAGGCTGACAGAATTGGCGTAGTGTGGGTTGAATTTCTCATTCTGCTTGTCATTCACTATCATCATCACGGCCGCAGACTGCAATATTATGCATTCCTTCTTGGTTACGCCCGGCACCACGAAGAGGCACTCAGCGAACTCCTCTGGCATGGGTATTCCCCATTCCTCCATGTCATCGAACCATCCGAGCTCGTCCATTGCGTCTATCGCGTAGAACCTGAGCGACCGGCTGTGCAGCACATACTCCTTCAATATCGGATGCTGCTTCAAGTAGCCCCATGGGGTGTAGGGCGCGTTGGCTATCTTGCCGCCTGCTGCATCTATCATGTCAGACACCCTGGATGATGCTGTCCTTACCATCTTCTTTATGTTGCCTATTATCGTTGTCTTGTGTACTGTAAGCTTGTTCTTTACGGCCTCCCTCAAAACAGAAGGGAGCGCGTTCTGCGGCAGGTCCTTCTCTATGACATCCTCTGCTATGGGACCGAAGAATCCCTTGGCAAACGATTTCTCACCCTGCTTTGACAGGACGCCGTCAAAGACTTCGTCTATCTTCATGTTGTTGACTGCCCTTGCCACATCGTCAGCGTTGTTTATAACCACCCTGCCAACGACATCAGTGAACGTCCCTGTGACTTGCTTTTCCATGAAGTCCCTGAATGCCGCTTCGCTCATTTCCTGGCCTATGCTGCTCTTGTAGCTCCTTGCCAGGGCTGACGCTATCTCGTCAGGCCCTATTCCCCTTTGCACCATGGTGACGATGTTCCTTGTTATCTGCTTCCTCGTGGTCTGGTCGAGCGCTTCGAGACCTGCCCTCCTGGCCGATGCCTCCAGTGCCTCTTCCATGCCCTCGAAGACTGCCTTGCGCAGCACGTCATCTGTCAGGCTGGCCATAGCGTTCTTTACGGTGAGGCCAGCCATTTTCCTGAGCCCCATCTTGAGCAGTATCTTCCTGAATCCGTTCTCTACAGCTTCCTTCACCACCTTGGGTATGACCTTGCTGATGCCCTTGCCCGCCAGCTTGCCCGCGAACGGTATCATGTTTATGGCACCGCCTATCACCATGGACATGACAAAAAAGTCATCCGAACCCATCAGCCACGCGACCTCCTCACCCTCTGGGAACGCCTCATAATACGCGACGAACTGCGGGTCGCCCAGGCCTGTAACAAACTCTCTTGCCGTATCAGTGTTGCTTGTATCCTGGGGCAGCTCGAAGTTGTTGACGTCACAGTCAGCATCCGTAACCACGCACGTTGCTACCCTGACTTCCATCGGGTGCGGGACCCGGTTCATTGGCTGCGGGTCTATGGAGTGCGCGTATGGCATTGGTATGTAGTCGTCTGTTATGTACATGTCCCTGTATACCAGCGTCTTCCTGAGTGCATCCAGACCCAGGTCATCCCTGTAAAGGTATGCATTGAAGGCTTCGTCCTCTATGTTGTTGCATATCTCCCTTGCTTCCGCCTTGGAGAAGCCGAACACATCCACCTTGACCGAAGTGGTCACGCTGTTCCCGCTTATTGCCTGGGACTCCAGGAACCCGGAGTTGACGCTGTCTATGAAGTTAGCTGGCGGCGTGCTGCACGCGCTTATGTCAAGCGTTTCCCTTACGTTGTACCAGTCCTCGAACCTTGGGTCTATGTAGTCCCTGTACCTCTTCACCTGTGCCTTGTAATGAACGTAATCGTCATTGCCGGAGTATGTTGTTATGTCGAATTTCAGATGCTCATCCTCCTCTATCATCTGGCCTTCTGACACGGTGCCGAAGACCTTTTCTATCCTTTCTTCTGACATTGGCGTTGAGCAGTCAGCCACGCCGTCGCCCGTGAAGTCTATGTCAACGTATTTGTACAGGTCATACTCCCCTCTGGATATGGACGTTATCTTGATGTATTGCGGCTTGTACGTCTGGCCGTAACCTATCTGCGCGCCTGTTAGCGGCTTGAAGCTTATATGGGGTGACGACAGCATAGTGTTGGGCGATATCGCCCTTTCGCCCGGCCCGTCTGTGATGCCCAGGAAGGATATTCTCCACTGCCCGCCGCTTGCCAGGCCGTCATACACCTTTATGGGGAATTTGCTTGACTTGTACTCCGGTATGCCTATAGTGTCCCCTGCCTTGGCGTCGGACGGTATTCCCAGGACATAAGCGTGGCTTTCGCTCAGCACCGCGTCCATCTGGTCGTCGCCTGTCATGTCTATGAAATAGAACGTGTTCTTGATCTCCGAATCCCCCATAATGAGGCTGGTCATCTCCCTGACTTCAAGGACCTTTATGGCACCGCTCCTCATCTCAAAGCTCCTGTAGATGTCACCAACCCCATGTGTCCGGGACCCGCCCATGTGATAGTCGGTGTACTCCTCGAGCTCCTGTTTTGTCATGGTCCTGTCCCTGCTCCCGTCGCCATCGGTATCAACCACATAATCGTCCCCGTTTATTTCCAGTATCTCCACATAAACGAGCTCTGTCTTGCCCGGGAAATCCAGGTCGAAATTGATTTTGGGATGCATCACCATCTCTACCGGCATCACCCCGGTTGACTTCTGCCCTCCTTCCCTCATGGCCAGTATGTCGTCGTAATCCTTCTCACCGTTCGTTATTGAAAGGTCGAACTTCAAGTAGTACTTGTAATTGGATGTAAAACCCTTAGTTGAATTGAACTCTTTGAGTATCTGGCCCACGCTCACGTTGCTGAACCCGAGGCTCCTGAGCTGTGCCTCTGTCAGGGTTGCGTCCTTGCCGCCCTCGCCTGTTATGTCAACACCGTACCCGCCGCCTTCCTGTGCTAATATCCTCATGTAGTTGCCTTCGAATGCGGCTGTGTTGACCTTGACATCGCTGCCGTCCCATTGGACGGTCTCTTCCGAGAATATGGACTTTGGTATTATTGCCTTGTCAAACTTTATCTCGCACATGCCTCCGTATGGATAGGACGGGTCCTCTGTGCCCTTTATCACCATCTCACCTGCTTCCAGCGTCTCTGTTCTGATATTCTCAGAGAACGTTCCCTTGTCGTGGTACTTGCACGGGTTGTCCTCGTCTGATATTATGCCTATCCGCTTGTACTTGTCAGGGTCGTCCTCATACCCATCGAATTCGGATGACGTGTTGGCATAAACACCGGCGAACTTCACCATCGTGACGTTCTCTATCCTCCTGTCCACTGTGAACGTGCAGTCAAGCTCTGCACCATCCTCCTCTTCCATATACTTCTCAGTCGTCAGCTCATCCTTCCTCTTGGTGCACTGGTCGCCGTTGTCAAACTCCTCTATCTTGGTGTCGCCGGGCACGCACGTGTCAGCGCAATAGTAATAATACTTTATCCTGTTGCAAAGGGTGTTGCCCCTGCCTACGTCGAACACGTCGCTCTTGCCCATCTGCACGTCGAGCACCCTGCCTTCCAGCGTTCCAATGAGTCCCGGGCCGCTGCCGGACAGCCACCCGGAAAGGGGTTTGGCCACGACGAATGGGCCTGTCGGCGGACCGCCCGGGCCCCAGTCGAAGTCGTATTCCCATATGTTGTCGGGGTCGTATATGTCCAGCTCCTTGCCTTCCCAGTATTTGGCGCATACGCCTTCCTTGTAAGGCTTGCCCTCGGCCACGGTGTTTATGGCGCATGTGAGCGCCTCGACAGACTGCATTGCCTTTATGTCATCCGGGCTATAGAACAGCGGGCCATCCGGCTCGGCTACCATCACGGCCCATTCCTTCATCGGATCAAGCCATGTGGTACCGAATGCAACGAGAAATATGATGAAAGCGGCTCCTATAAGCAGCCAAGCGCTTTCCCTCAAAGGCAGTTCAAAGCCCCCCATACTACTTATTACGTTAGCTACAAAAATAATATATAAGCGCGGGTCAGGCAACCCTGCTTATTATGAACACCTCATGGAGCGGGTACCTGTCATCCAGGAATGTCCATGCCCCGTCCTGCATCTCCAAGGATTCGTAATGCTGTGTCATTATATCCCTGCCGGCATCCAGCGATATTCTGACTATCACTGCGTCGCCCCTGCCCTTGGCTGCTATTGCCATGTCCTTAAGCTCCTGCCTGCTGTGCGTGGTGCTGGTGTATGATTCCACCTCTGTCCCGTAGTCCTCGAGTATGGACTCTATCTGGCTCGGCCATGTTATCATCAGGGCGTCCCTGTTGAATATGCTAAGGAACCTGCGGAAGCTTACGGTGCCGGCTTCCCTCTTCTCGTTCAGCTCGCAGATGTCAGCGTTTATTCCCAGGTCGTATAATGCCTTGTGCATGGCGAACGGACCGCAAGGTATGACTGTGTTTGCGCACATGGAATTGTCTATGTGGTATTGCGCATAATCCAATGAAGGCTGTATGGCAACCCGGTCATCCTCTGGAAGCGATGAGATGTCAGGGTGTGTGTAGCAATATGAGCCAGTGCCCGTGGTTCCGCAGAGCACATCCACCTCCTGCCTGCCTGCCATGCCTGTTGTTGTTAGTGACATCGGCTTAGCATCCTCTGGATGGGAGGGGTATGATTCAGGGTTCACATTGTCAGTGGTGCCGGGTATCTGCTCCATGGCGAGCGAGCTCCCCATGTATGCTGTGTTGTATATGGTCCCCGGTATCTGGCTTGCAGTGTCCTGGAGGCTCTGCATGCATTCTGAATGGCTGCCGAACTCCCCTATCATGTATTCGTCCTCATTGCACGTTCCGCACCTCGCTATCAGGATGGAGCCGGTGTCCTTCACGCATATGCTGTATTTCCCACCCTCTATGTCCATTGCGAACACAAGCTTCATGGGCTCGTATGCAAGCTCTTCCCCGTTCCATACGGGGAACCTCATGTCTGCCGGGCCGTCTAGCATGGCGTTCACAG
>QMZP01000030.1 GCA_003663225.1 Candidatus Aenigmatarchaeota archaeon
CCGTCACGTGCGTGAAGCATCTCAAGAGCAACAAGATAGGGAGGGCGAGGTTCCTTCCCATGGACAGGATACAGCCATACGGGTCCAAGAAGCTGCCTTCGGGTGCCATAGGCTGGCTGTCGGATATTGTCAAGTACGATGCAAAGCATGGCATGGTGATGAGGTATGTTTTCGGCTCGACCGCTGTAGTCGAGGACATAGATATCGCAAAGAGGATAGGAAAGAACAACCGCGTAAGGATGGTCACACTTGACGGTGACCTGGTAGAGGCGAGCGGTGCTGTCACGGGCGGGTTTTACAAAAAGCGCTCATCACACAAGGCCGACATCGGCCGCTACATGAAGGACATAGCGAAGCTTGAGAATGAGAATGTGAGGATAGAGGAAGAGCTCCTCAGGATGAACAGGGACATGGAGAGGCTGGCCGAGAAGGAGAAGAAGACCAAGAGCACCACGCTTGAGAAGGACAGGGTAAACATAGCCGAGAAGCTAGAAAAGCTCAGGAGCAGTAGGAGGGAGGCATATGAGAAGAAGCTCTCTGTCCAGCAGGACGTGGGCAGGCTCAGCATACAGAAGGCCAAGATAGAGGCACAGTTCGAGAACTTCAAGACGCAGCTCGAGGGTGAGGACGGCAAGAAGCTGAACGACATGAAGGAGGAGCTCGGGGACTACCTCAAGCTTTCGGTGACAACACTCAAGCAGAAGGAAAGGGAACACGCCACGGAGATACAGGAGATAGGCGCGGTCAACATGAAGGCAATTGATGATTTCGGTTCGTTCAAGGATGAGTTTGACGAGTTCAAGTCAAAGGTGGACAAGATAATAGAGGAGAAGAAGTCCATAGAGGACACAATAAACAAGATAGAGGAGAAGAGGTTATCCGCCTTCATGAACACACTGACAGGCATATCCAAGAACTTCAAGGAGATCTACAAGGAGCTGTGCGGTGGGGAGGCCGACCTGGAGCTGGAGAACCCGAACAGCCTGGACTCGGGCCTGATGATAAAGGCAAGCCCCGGCGGGAAGAAGTTGCTTCACATGGACAGCATGTCCGGCGGCGAGAAGACGCTCACGGCTTTCGCCTTCCTGTTCGCCATACAAAAGCACAAGCCTGCACCGTTCTACGTCCTGGACGAGGCTGACGCGGCGCTTGACAAAAGGAACACGCAGATGATAGTGAATCTCCTCAAGAAGCAGGCAAAGTACGCGCAGTTCGTAGTCATATCGCACAACGACACGCTGGTAAGGGAGGCAGACAGGATATACGGAATAACCATGGACGCAGGTGAGTCCAAGATAATGGCGATAGAACTGCCACCCAACAACTAGACTTTACATACCGTTTGATCCTGATTCTATTCGCCTTTATCCTTGCCCTCTAGGCGCTTTATCTTGACCTCTATCTCCGCGAGCTTCTTCTCGTAGTCTTCCATTATGCGCTTGAAGGACGACGTGTCTATCTTCTTCTTGTAGTATTTGCCGCGTATGGCGTTCTCTATGTCCTCTATTTCTTCCTTTCTCTCCTTCAGCTTCTGGAGAGTGTTCTCCTTCACGCTCTCTATCTCACGGAAAACTACGAGGAACGCGGAGGAAAGTCCAACATAGAGCATGATGTATGCGAGCGTTATCAGCGTGCCTATCATGGGAGAGTACATGAATGCCAGTATGAACACGATGCCCGATATGACGAAGGACACTGCCCAAAGAATTTGGACCCTAACCTGGCGATTCATGTTAATGTTTTCGCTGAACTGATTTAAAAACTGCCCTCAATATATTGTCATGGCTAGAAGGGCACCGGACGACATTGTAGACCTCATAGAGTCACAAGTGGGCTCCAACGGCAAGAAGGGATGGCCCGTTGCCGTATGTGACAGAATAGCGTATTATCCCGGGAAGGAGCAGAGGAATGCCAACGTGGCCGTCACGTTCCTGTGGACTATGAGGGACGCGGTGCTGCCGAAGCTTGATAGAGAGAACCTCGCGGTGGCTGCCAACTTCTATACACCGGCGGGCATGGAAGGAATGATAAGGAACATACTCGGCAACCCGTGCATAAGGTATGTGATACTTCTGGGAGAGGAATACTCTTCAAGATCCAAGGATGACCAGGTATCTGACAGGACGAGCGCGAATGCCATAAGGGCGTTCTTTGAGAGGGGCCTGGATGAGGAAGGCAAGATACCGGGCTTCGAGACCGCTGTCAATTTCGACAGGAACATACCAAAAGAGATTATCAGCAAGGTAAGGGAGAACGTGGAGCTCATAGACCTCAACAAGAAGATGCCCGGTGCTTCGCTGGATGACAAGATAAAGGAGGCCAACAGGCTTCTGAGGACGCTTGAAAGGAAGGGGCCCTTCATAAACACTCCGATGACATTCGAGTACGATGAGAGCGCGAAATCATTCCCTTACGAGGGAGGGCCCATAGTGGTCCACGGAAGCACCATACCCAAGGCATGGGTCGAGATGATACATAACATATACAGGTACGGGAAGGACAACCTGATGAACGCTGATACGGACAGGTGGGTCAAGGAGATAAACAACATGGTGGTGGTGGTCCATGACCCGCAGAACATGGACCTTTCCTTTAATCCGTTCCTGGTTCCGCTTACGAAGGAGAAGATAGAGGCATACAAGCGCGAAATCCTGTCATCCGAACTGCCGCCAGGCAAGGCATACACATATGGCAACAAGCTGAGGGCATATTATTATCCGTCCTCCAAGGACGTCAAGAGCCTTGTTAACAGCGAAGAGTACAAGGACTTCGAGTTCGGCAAGGGCCCGCACCTGGACGCGAACGTGAAGTACAAGGATGGTTTCTGCGAGATAGACCAGATAATGGACATAGCAGAGGTCCTGAAAAGGGACAGGTACTCGAAGGCAGCAGTGGCCATAACATGGCACGTCGCGGACGAGCTCATGAGAAAACACAAGAGCAGCCCCTGCCTTGTGTTGCTCCAGGCTATGGTACAGGACGAGAAGCTCAACCTCACGGTCATGTTCAGGAGCCATGACATGACACAGGGCTGGCCGGAGAACGCATACGGCTGTGCAGCCATACAGAAGGAGATAGCAGATGCCATCGGCGTGGAGCCCGGGATATTGACAGTTATATCAGGCAGCGCCCAGATATACAGGCACTATTATTCACAAGTAGAGGAGATGCTGAAGAAGCACCGTAATTATGAAGAGGATTTCAACGACCCGAGGGGCAATTATGCTGTCGAAGCGAAAGATGGGAGGATAATAGTCAGGCTCATGGACCCGCAGACGGGCAAGGAGCTGGAATCATTTGAGGGGAGCACGCCAAAGGATGTGTACACCAAGATATCCCATTCTGCTGGCTCCAACATTAGGACTGACCATGCAATGTATATCGGGACCGAGATACAGAAGGCAGCCAATGCCATAAAGGCAGGAAGGGTATACGAGCAGGACAGGGACTGACCACAGAGACGCTATAATGCATATAATCAATATAAAATAACGTTTCTAACATTAAATCCCACATGTGGGATACGTTCATGAAAAGCAAGATAGTACGCATAGGGCCCCTGAGCGATGGAAACATATATGAGTACGACCCCCGAAGCGATACGTGGTTACTGGGCGATGAGCCTGTCGACATCATACCGCACGAGTATGAATGGCGCGACGGAAGGGTCAGGCTGGCCTATTTCGATTCTGATTCGCACGCATGGCTTGACGAGAACTATGTTATCCTTTCAATGGAGGCGAGTGTGTTCGTCAACGAGAGCTTCAGGAAGAAGTACAGCATCAACGGCTGCGTAAAGCTGATGTCGCTAAGATAGACTTTTTATATCTCCCGGACAATCTTTTCTTGATATGAATGATACTTTCGGACCGTGAAATAAAGAAGTACTTGGAGACAGGCAGCCTCGTGGTGAAGCCCATAGACGACCCCGACGTGCAGATACAGTCAGCTGGCATCGACCTGAGGCTCGGGAGCGAATTCAGGATTTTCAAGACAGCGGCTATTCCTTACATAGATACGAGGAAGGAGCAGGAGGTCGACTACACAGAGAAGGTGTCGCTGGATGACGGCAGGCCTTTCATAATCCACCCCGGCGAGTTCGTGCTCGCGCCGATAAAGGAATACATAAGGATACCAAGCGACCTGGCAGCGTCGGTTGACGGCAAGTCCAGCCTGGGCAGGATAGGGATTTCCATACACGCCACGTCAGCATCGATAAACCCTGGCTGGGAGGGATACTTCGTGCTGGAGATAACGAATGTCGGCAGGATGCCTGTCGCACTGTATCCTGGGATGCGGATAGCTAAGCTGGTTCTTCACAAGCTCTCATCCGAGTGCGAGCGGCCGTATGACAAACGGCCCGACACAAAGTACAACAAGGAGAACTCCACGAGCGACAGCCGGATATACAGGGAAGCGCAGCTGAACGGCACTGCTTCGGGCTGAGGGCGTCTGAGGTAAAATATATAAAGACATGCATTAAGGAATATAGAACACTGGACCGTGTATTGGTGATTTCATGGCCATAAGACCCGCGAAATGCTACAGGAAGTTGGAAAGGCCTTACACAAGGCAGAGCAGGAGAAAGCCCAGGAAGGGGTATGTGAAAGGTGTGCCCCACCCAAAGATAGTGAAGTTCGAGACGGGCAACTCAAAGAAGGATTTCTCGTCAAAGGCCCTGCTGATAGCTGAAGACGGCGTGCAGATAAGGCACAACGCGCTAGAGGCATCAAGGATCGCTGCCAATAAGGTGCTGAACGATTCCCTCGGTGATGACGGATACTTCCTCAAGGTCCTGATATACCCCCACCATGTGATGAGGGAGAACCCGCTTGCCACTGGCGCTGGCGCGGACAGATACCAGACGGGTATGAGGCTCTCATTCGGGAACCCTATAGGCCTCGCAGCGAGGGTGAAGCCCGGACAGAAGGTCATGGAGATAAGGTTCGACAGGGGCATAAAGACAGTCAAGAAAGCGCTAAGGATTGCTTCTTCTAAGCTGCCAGTGAAGTGCAAGATAGAGGCATGATTCTCAGAAACCCATAGGCACTATGCTTGTTATGACGCTTATTATATATCCTGCTACGGACGGGGCTATGAAAGCGGTGAGCAGGAATGCCACAACACCAGCTATGACTGCCTGCAACATGCGCATCTCACCGAAGAACAATTTCATCAAGGCTATCCATACCAGTATGTAGAATATCTGGGTAGGTATGAATGATACCAGCGAGCGTAAGAAGCCCAGTATCGGGAGGTTTATGAGCGTTATTATGAGGGCTGCCAGAAAGGCCCTTCCCATGTCATAGTTCTCGCCCCAGACCGATTCCAGCACCTTGAGCAGCACTATGAGTATTATGCCTGATACCATGGTGAAAACTATGGTGTTTATGGCCAGGCTTATCCATTGGCCGGCGTTCTGTGATATCGCCACATCCGCAAACGGCCCCAGTATACCAGGCAGGTTGAAATCAGCCATGTAATATTATTGTATTGCTTTCTAAAAAACGTCATCTCACGTCTTCCTTGACTATGGAAGAGGGCTCAGTCCACTTTCCGGGCCATATCTTCCTTCCGGGGTATATGCTTGTCTTTATCCCTGTACTGGCGCCACGTCCTATTACGGTCCCGAACTTCCTCCTACCTGTGTCCTCCAGCTTGCCCTTCACCATTGTCCTTACGTTGGTTCCATCGTGCCTGAGATTGGCGGCCACTGTACCAGCCCCTATGTTGGCATCGGGGCAGATTACCGAATCACCGAAGTATGAGAGATGCCCTATCCTTACGCGGTCCATTATAACACAGTTCTTCACCTCGACCGCATTGCCTATCCTGCATCTGTTGCCTATGGACGTGCAGGGCCGTATGTAGCAGTTGGGTCCTATGTCACAGTCTTCACCAATCACAACAGGCCCCTCAATGTAGCTGCCGCTCCGTATCACCGTGCCTTTGCCTATGGACACGCTCCCTTTTATAACCGCCCCGTCCTCTACGACCCCGCTGTTGAGCGCATCCTTCATCCTGGAGAGGATGAACTCGTTGGCGTTTATGAGATGCCATGGATACCCAACCGGTATCCAGTAGTCCCTCACCTTCTCACAGAACACGTCTGTCTTGCCTGCAAGCGACTTTACGCCGTCAGTGAGCTCGTATTCGCCCCTTTCGGAGCGCCTGGCGTTCCTAAGCTCATCAAATATGGAATCAGACAGTATGTAGAACGCTGTGTTGGCGAGGTTGCTCGGCGGGTTCGGGGACTTCTCGATAATGTCGGTCACCTTTCCGTCCTTAAGCAGGAAGACGCCGAATTTCCCAGGGTCGTCCACCTCCTTGCCGAGCACGCAGTTCTCATGCTTCGCGCATCTCTTCATGTCATCCTTTCCGTACAGGTCGTCCCCCATTATGACCATTATCTTCCCGTCCACATGCTTCTCCGCCTGCATCAGCGCATGTCCTGTACCCAGCCTTTCCTTCTGCTCGACGTACTGGACAGGCTTTCCATCAAAGGAATTTCCGACCCTCTCCTCTATCACCTCCTTCCTGAACCCAACCACTATCACAAAACCGTCCACCAGCGGGGACGCGTTCTCCATGTTTCGGAAGATTATCTCCTTGTTGGCAATCTTGATTATGGGCTTCGGCGTGTCAGCTGTTATGGGTTCTGTCCTCGTCGATTCACCTGCTGCTATTATCACGGCTTTCATGGTATCATTCCACTGTCACACTCTTGGCGAGGTTCCTCGGCTTGTCCGGATCCAGTCCCTTCAGGTCAGCGATGTGGTACGCCAGCAGCTGCAGGGGTATTACATTGACCATGGGTGTGAGCTCGTCTATAGTCTTCGGTACCTTGATTACATGGTCTGCAAGCGACCTTATCTTATCATCGTCCTCTGTGACTACTGCTATTATCCTGCCCTTTCTCGCCTTCACCTCTTCCATGTTGTTGAGTATCTTGTCATGCGCCCCGTTCTTGGTCGCTATGAATACTACCGGCATGTTCTCGTCTATGAGGGCTATCGGCCCGTGCTTCATCTCCGCGGCAGGATATCCCTCGGCGTGTATGTAAGATATCTCTTTCAGCTTCAGGGCGCCTTCCAACGCCACGGGGAAGTTTATCCCCCTTCCGAGGTAAAGGAAGTTCCTGCTGGCCTTGAACTCGTTCGCTATGCGCCTTATCTCCTCGTCGGACTCCAGCACCTTCCTTACCTTGCCGGGTATCCTCTTGAGCTCCTGAATGAACTCCTTATCTAAACCCTTGCCCATCTTCTGGCGCATGTAAAGGGCAAGGACTGACAGGGCAGCTATCTGGCTCGTGAATGCCTTGGTGCTGGCGACCCCTATCTCGGGCCCGGCATGTATATACACACCCCCGCCAGCTTCCCTTGCTATCGTCGAGCCCACAACGTTTATTATTCCGAGCGTTTGCGCTCCCCTTTTCTTGGCTTCTTCCATCGCTGCTAGTGTGTCAGCAGTCTCGCCTGACTGTGATATCGCGATGAAAAGG
>QMZP01000031.1 GCA_003663225.1 Candidatus Aenigmatarchaeota archaeon
AGCACTATCTCAGCGGGCTGGAACATGAACTGCCCGGGATAGTCGTATATGGACTTTATCTCCTCGGGGCTGAGCGGCCGGTTGAAGAACATGACCTCGTCTATAGTGCCGTTGAAGAACTCCCACATACCGCTGTTGGAGCCTATGAACAGGTCGTTCGTGTTCGTTATGTTGCCCACGTGGACGCCGGATACTGTGAAGGGCACGCTGTTCACGTACAGCGTCGCCACGTCATTCTCCTTGTCCCACACGCCTGCCACGTGATACCATTCCCCATTGTTCGCGCTGCCGCCGAGGGGCTCCATCTGGTTGGTCCCGTCACCAACGCCGAACTGGAACGAGGAACCGCTCATCATGAGGTAGAATCCCTTCCACGGCATTCCGGCATGCTTGAACATTATCCTCTGCAGGCCCACGCCCGCGTTCATCGGTCGCACCCATGCAGATACTGAAAGCCCGTCGGTTCCCTGCTCGAGGCTCTTGTTGTTCGGTATGACAACGTAGTCGTCCGCCCCGCTCAGGTTGATGGAGCCACCCTCCTTTCCCTGGGACCACACTCCCCCGGAAAGCGAGCCGTGGTTTACCATGCCAGATGAGTCGTGCACTATGTCCCCGGAGCCCTCGTCGAACTCCCAGAACCCTACCATGCCTTCCGGCCTGAGTATGGTGTTTATCCTGGATGTCGCGACCGTTGTCATGTCACTGTTTATGGGCTCGTAGCTTTCCCCTGCCAGCCACGTTACGAGCGCACGCATCAGAACCGTTATGTCATTGGATGTCAGGTCCCCGGATTCCGGATATGACATCCAGGCAGTCCTGCCCACGCCCTGCGACATGCCGCTATTGACTATGAGCCCGCACAGCCCGCTGTCATCCTCAATGGCGCAGTATGACTTGGTGTAGGAGGAGTTGTACGTCTTCTCGCTGTCCTCCAGCAGGTTGCTGAATGTGTGCGGCTCCGGTATCTTCAGGCCACCCTTGTCCGGGAAGCCGTAGAAGTGCTTGTACACATAATAATAGGTGGCATTTGCCCTTGACATTATGCCTGTCATGTGCATGTCGCCAGACCTTGTCTTGCTGCTGTTCCAATCTATGCCGAACACCATGTTGTCCGTTACGTTGTCTGTCCTGTCGAAGCCCTTGTAGTCCTTTATGACTATTATGCCCTTGTCCTTCGCGAGGAAGTTCATGATATGGTCTTTGTAGTCATCGAGCCTGAAGTTGGGGTGGTACGGGGAGGTGAAGAAGTCCTGCATCACTATTATCACGTCATGCAGCTGCGAGAACTGGGGGTTGCTCACATTGAGCTGTTCGTGTACAAAGTGCACCCTGTTACCGTTCAGGTAGAAATCATTAAGCGCGGACGTCACTTCTGCGTATTCCGCATTCGAGCATATGCATCCCACGAGTATCTGCCTGTCCACGACCCCGTTAATATGCAGGTCGTATACCATGTTTGTGCCGTTGAGGGTTTTGTTCAGAGCGTCGCTGACGCTTTCGGTGTCCATCCAGTCAACGTCCATCGCTTCCAGTGAGTGTATGATGTCGTAAGCCATCGCTTCCAGCTTTGCCTTGCTCCAGTCGTTTTCTATGGCAGGTATCCGCATGAACTGGTATATGACGAAGAACATGGCCACGACCACTATCACTATCTCTATTATGTGTATGAACCCCTTCATATTTTTGCCGCAGAAACCCCCCATCTTATCCCCTTGCTACTCTTTTATATATTATAAGCCCCATTAATTAAATACATATTTGGCGGTCAACATGGAGCTCAAGAAATTCCTGAAACAGACGTTCGGAAAGGACCTTTTCTCCAGTCTCAAGAAGGACGAGATACTTGAGGAGAAGATAAAGACAGAGAAGAAGATAGAGAGGATATCGGACGAGATGAGGGCCATACAGGACAAGATACAACAGCTCATGATAGAGTCGAAGGGCCAGCCGAAGCCCATGAAGCTTCTCAACATACAGAAGATAAAGTCCCTCAAGCTGGAAAGCAACACCAAAGCGCAGGAGGCAAGGACACACCTCAAGCACATGCAGCTCCTTCTTCTGGTCGAGGCGATGCACGAACACCAGGAAGAGAAGAGCGAGAGCAAGTTCATAGAGAAAGTGCTGGATGCTGACATAGACGGTCTTGCTGACACGCTGTTCGATGAGGACGTGCAGAAGGCGATAGAAGAGGGCAAGATAGACGATGTGAAGGGCAGGCTCAAGGACTGCTTCGCCAAGGAAGAAATACCCACTGACAACGAGACAGAGGAGATACTCAGCGCCATAGGCGACCTTGAGGAGGCGGACGAAGAGACAGCTATACAGATGGCTGGCGAGAAGGCGAAGAAGATAGCGGAGTCACCAGTCAAGAAGAGGGAAACAGTAACAGAGTAGCCCCCTCAATCACTTTATTAATTCTTAGTACAATTTCTAAACATGAATTCTTTGCGGGAGAGCGTTCTCAGGCAGGAGCTTAGGAAGGAGCTGGATGCTGCCAGGAGGCTCGAGCAGAAGGGCAAGCATGACGAAGCCAGCAGGCATTACATGAAGGCGTCGGCCATATACCGCAGGATAGCGTACGTCGTGCCCAGGCAGAAGAGCGAGGAGATGTTCTCTGCGTCCAGCCAGTACGAGAGCCTCAGCAAGACCGTAAAGCACGGTCCTGAGCTCAGGAAGATGAGCAAGAGCGAGCCAGAACTCTACGAAGAGGCGGTATCCAACCTCATAGTGTCAGAGAGGCCCGACGTGGAATGGGACCAGATAGGCGGGCTGGAAGAGGCCAAGTCCGTGATAAAGGAGGCCATAATACTGCCGTTCGTGAAGGAGAAGCCTCCCTTCGTCAGGTCCCAGCGGACCATCCTGCTCTACGGACCACCGGGTACGGGCAAGAGCATGCTCGCCAAGGCGTCATCGAACATGCTAGAGGCAACGTTCTTCGAGGCAAAGGTTTCCACGCTGTTATCCAAATACTTCGGGGAGAGTCCCAAGCTCGTTAATGCGCTGTTCAACAAGGCCCGCAGCATGCAGCCATCCGTGATATTCATCGATGAGCTGGATTCCGTAGCCGTCAGAAGGTCTGACAACAGCAACGAAGCCACGAGGAGGGTGCTCGGCGAGCTCCTCACGCAGATAGAAGGATTCGGCAGCAGCAATGATGACAAGATACTCGTAATGGGCGCAACAAACAAGCCATGGGATATGGATGATGCTGCCCTCAGCAGGTTCCAGCGCAAGATATACGTGCCACTGCCCGACGAGCTGTCGAGGAGGGACATATTCGAGATACATCTCAACGGCGCACAGCTGGAAGGGGACGGCATGCTCAAGGAGCTCGGCAAGAGGACCAAAGGCTTCTCGGGCAGGGATATAAGGAACGTGTGCCAGGAGGCCATATCAGCCATGGTCAGGGAGCAGAACCCTGATATGGACACATTGTCATCAAAGCAGATAGAATCATATGTGCTCAAGAGCCGCAAGCTAACCATGGACGACTTCGAGAAGGCGCTGGCCAAGGTAAGGCCTGCTTCCTCAAAGGATGACCTGCAGAAATACGAAGAATGGAAAAGGGAATTCGGCGGCTAAGCAAAGGCTCAGCCCTCTTCTTCATGGCCCGGCCCGTTGTATCCATCATCTTCTCCCATGGTGTCAAGGTATATCTTCTCAGGGTCGTCACCGAGCCCGAAGTTGTCGGTATTCTCCGGCGTGAGGAGTATCTGTATCCTTTGGCTCCTGTAGCCGGCATCCGGCTCATCTGGCATGCTTTCACCTCTCAATCTGCAACGCATCCGTGGCCGGGACACTGATTAGTCAGGCCGGTAGATATCCAGAAAGAATCAGGCACCCGGTCCATGGCTGATGAAATCACACAGACTTCACTATATTAGCCACTGCGTACGGATGCATGTAAGTCTATGTTTGTCGTTTATGCTTAAATAAGCAGCAGATATCAGTAGACATAGAAGGGCTGCTCTATGTATCCCTTCCAGTAATCATATACCTTGGCCGTGTAGTTGCCGGTCTCCCAGCCAGACGGTATGGTATATGTATCACTGACAGGCGAATCACACCTGTAGTTGCTGCAGGACAGGGCCTTGTATCCCTTGTAGGATTTGTCCTTGTAAAAGTACATGTACCTCGAGCAGTCGAGCCATCCGGGCGTGACGGATATGCTGAGAGTGTCGCCGTTCTGCAGCGCCTGCGGGCTTATCTCCAGCGTGGTCACGGTATCCTGCACGCTCGAGCCGTTGACGCTCACGTCCCTCTTTATGTACTGCCTCGTGGTGTAGTCGTAGAGCCTGAATGAGTAAATGCCGTTTATCCATTTGTTCGGTATGGTGAACGTCGCGCTCACATCCTGCATGCACTTGTAGCTGTCGCACGGCATCCTGACATATGTGACGTACCTGTTGTCGTAGTATATGTAAATATAACCCATGGCCCCGTCCACACCGGGCTGCAAATCAAGGGTCAGCGTGTCACCGGGTGTCGCATATCCCGGGCTCACCGTAAACTCGGTGCCCTGCCCGCCAACTATGTGAACATCACCACCTATCTCATTCTCTTCCAAGTCTTCTGTCATCCACGTCCCGTAGAATGTTCCCTCACCTGTTGTTGGGAACACGGTATATGTCACCCACTGGTACGTCCCCGGGGCGAACAGCCACTCTATCGCGCCATCCCGCACTATGCCTCCGCGGGATACGTATGTGACGTTCCACCCATCGGGTATGGTCTCCCTTATGCCCACCGCATTGGGCGGGTCATTGTAATCAGATACCAGCCTAAGGATCACATTAAAGGTCTGTCCCACGCTATAGCTGCCGGGAAGGTCTCTTGTCACCGAGGTCTCTATGGGTTCACCGTATATATAATAGCCCACGAGCCCGCTGTTCAGGTTCAGGAAAGCCACGGTGCCTATGATTATGACAAAAATGATGAGAATGAGTGCAGTTCGCCCAGAAGGGAGTTTCATAATAATTAATTATCATTCAAGCTATATAAATATTCAAGGCCGCGCATAAAGGGCATTAAGCTTATAAATAATAAAATGTCACCATTTAATGGTGACATAAATATGGCAGGCAGATATGCGACATGGGGGCTCATAGGTGTACTCGCTCTAACAGGTACAGCTGACATGAGCTGCACCAGGAGAATGCAGAAGAAACCCGCAGCCGTATATGTGCAGGACGAGGGCTTCTTCAGGAAGGCTTATGATGGTATTACAGAGGATGACATGGAAGCGGCAGCGACCCTGCCCGCGGATTTCGATGACCTGCCGGATGCATACAGGTCATTCATAGAGGATAATTTTTCATTCGTTGATATGGATAAGCCCGGTCCCAGGGACCGCGCGTTCGTCAGCATGTACGAGGATATGATAGAAATGTACATGGATTACATGGAAATAGACCCCAACAACCTAACGGAAGAGCAGTCAAGGCTTGCCCGCGAGTTCGACGAGCAATCGGGCTACAGGGAGCTGGCTGAAAGATTTCCATGGGTCAATGCAGATAATCCTGGAACAAGGGACAAGGTATTCCTTATGCAGGCCGCAAAGTCAATGGAGATAGCGCCGTACATGGGGGACTAGAAACCGTTCTTCCATATATCAAAGGCAAAGAGGAGCTCTTCCATGTCCATGAACCCGGATGACCACCTCTCTATGGACCATATCATATCGCCAAGCGTAAGCTCTGTAGCCACCATGCTCTCATCCCAGCATTGCGACACATCACAGAAGAACTCTACCAGGCTCACGTTCAGCGTCTGTGTGCTATTGACCGCACCGGGTGGTATGATTATGGTAAGGCTGCCTATCTCTATGACCGCGCCATCCGGACCGAAGCTGGACAGCTTGTATTCCTTCCCTATATGGTCGCATGCCCCTATGATGTCGTCGTCATCGAACCTGTATATGTTTATGTTGTTCT
This sequence comes from Candidatus Aenigmatarchaeota archaeon, assembly GCA_003663225.1. GTDB lineage: Archaea > Aenigmatarchaeota > Aenigmatarchaeia > QMZP01 > QMZP01 > QMZP01. The sequence goes on from QMZP01000031.1 coordinate 5,934, forward strand.
CGTTTTCATAATCGCTGTCATTGTAACCGAACCTTAGCGTTATGTTCTTATTGAAGCCTGAGCTGCCTTCAAGGTGATATGCTTCCCCGCTCCTCGTGAACGTGCTGGATTCCCTGAGCATGTATACAGACGTCTTGCTGGTCTCCGTGGATACAGTATTTGATTCAGTGTCCTGCTCTTTGTCCTCAGGCGGCGGGGGTACATCAACGCACTTGGGGTAACCGTTAGGGTGCTTGTAACATGCCGAGCCTTTCGGGCAGCAGACCTTTGACCATGAATATGAGCCGCTGCCCTGGCACAACACCTCACCCGTATTGCATACCTTCGGTATACACGTCTTCTTTCCCATCGAATCGGGTATCTTGCCGCAGTACTCCTTTTCGTTATCACAGCACAGCACGCTGTCGTCGCCCCAGTTTCCGTCTCTCACACATTCGTGCGTCCCTTCAGGACAGTTCTCCTTCTTGCCGCAGAACGGCACGCCACCTTGCGAGCCGCATATGTAGTCATCCGTCTTCTTGCAGCACACCTTCCCTAACAAGGCCTTGCACATCACCTCGCCTTCCTTGCACTTCTTGTCCTTGCAGTAGTTGAGCTTCTTTATCATGGAATTACCGGCACACTCCGTGAGCCCATCGTTTATGCTTTTCTTGTTGCAGCATACAGGGTCAGCGCCTTTTTCGGCATGGCAGCAGACCTCGTCGCTGCTGCAGCATTTGAAGTTGTCGGTCGCCCCGGATGGGCACTTGACATATCCCTCACCGTATATGTTCTCGCAGGTCTTCTCGACGCATACGCCCTGCTTGCAGAATCCCGGCTTGTCGGATGATGTTGTACATTCGGCGCCGTCGGGTGCGTTCTTCTCGCCGCCGCTGCCGTCGCAGACCCTGCATTCTTTGCCTTCCACAGGCGTCCCGGCGGGCTTGTGCTCCACCTTGCAGTCGGAGCAGTGGCATTCCGAGCATGCCCCCACGTCTGTCGGCACGCACGTGCCTCCGCTGCACTCACCGCACTCGCCACAGTCATAGTCAGGGTCAGACACACATTGCCCGTTCTCACACTTCTGGCACTGCCCGCATTCAGGGCTGCAGGTGGCGGGCGTGCATTCAAGTGTCGGGGTTCCAGATAGCCCGCACCCAACACTGCCTCCGTATATGCCGTCGAATGTATCGAAGCTCACGCTCACGGTTGCGGATGAGCCGCTGCCGCTCAGGGTCTAGGAGTCCGACCCGCTGAAAGAGCCGGTGCAGTCGTCCGCGTTATTGGTCTGCATGTACCTGTCATTGACAGTCTCGGAAAAACTGTCAGAGCCCACGCTCGCGCTGACCGAACACATGTCAAAGCCGTTGGCCATATACTTTTCTATTGACCAGGAATACGAGAAGGAGAGCTCGGCGCTCTGGCATGCCGATATGTCAGCACTACATACCACAGAGCCGCTGCCCGGGCTGTTAGAGTCACAGCTCTGGCTGAACGGCCC
>QMZP01000032.1 GCA_003663225.1 Candidatus Aenigmatarchaeota archaeon
CAGCAAGGAACATTCCTATCAGAAGGAACGTGTTTATGGAGAAGAGCCATACGATTGACCCGGGTATTGGCAGCACCTGGGTAGCATAGCTTGCCCTTGTAACCCCCTCTATCGCGCCCCAGCTGCCCGGGTTGGCCTCAGCCACTGTGGAGAACTCAACGTTCTTCGAGAGCGTCACCACCCTGCCCACATCAGTAAGGTATTCAGCACCAGCATCCGTGAACATGGAAGCGAACAGCAGGCCCAGTATGCCTACAACTATTATCCCCGGAACAACGTATGCCATCTGGTCCTTCTTCACGAGCCCGTATCTTTCTACACCCATCCTTGCGAGCAGAAGCACCAGTACCATGGGCACTGTCCCGTATATGCTGAACCCCAGTATGTTGGGATGGTATGGCATCATAACGTTCGCCATCATGCCCACGGCAAGCGGTATGTATGCCTTGGATATCCTGCTTATGTTTCTGTTCAGCAGGAGCATTACTATTATGAAGGCAGGAATCAGCAATGCTATGTACTGGACGCCGCCTGCCCATGTCTGCACAAGGAAGAACATGCTTATTCCTCCGAGTATCCCGCTCTTCCAACAGTTCCTCTTGTAAGCCCTGATGAAAAAGTAGAACAGCATCAACATTAGGACGCCTGCATTGGCCTCTTTATCGAAGAAGCCTGCAGATGTCCTTGTTATGAAAGCAGGGATTGTCGCAAGGAAGAACGCGGCAAAAAGGCCAGTCTTCCTGTCGAATAGCTCCTTCCCTATGAAGAACATCACTATGGACGCCAGCGCTCCCATAAGCGCAGGATATAGCAGCGCATACTGAAAGTATCCCAGGCCTGTTAGCGGTCCTATGACCACATACATTATAGCTGGCAGATAGAACGCTACAGGAGGCTGCCCAGCCGGCGGAACCCCAAACGGATGATGCCTTAGCATGTCGTTCTCAGGCAACTGGAAGTTGTTGTTAACAACATACTCGCTCATCCTGTATATGTAGAACGGGTCTATGGCCTGCAACTCGTTGAACCTTGCAGGGAAGCTTCTCACCCAGAACCCTAAGACGACTATAATGAGCAATATGGCAAGCACACACCAATCTTTCTTCGATCTGTCTGTTATCAGAGACTTAAGGTTCATAAGCTTAATTACTCTTATTATGTTAGTTTATATAATTTCAGACTGTCTGTCTTATAAAGTGATAATATGGAATTCGGGATAGCGGCAATAACGCTTGCAGTGTCTTTCATAACCACGCTGGTGCTGACGAAATACTGGATAAAGATAGCCAAGAGGGCAGGCATAGTAGGAAAGGACATGAACAAGAGAGGCAGGCCCCAAGTAGCCGAAGCCGGTGGCATCACTGTGCTGCTCGGGATATCATCTTCAATACTTGTTTACGTCTTCTTCAAGACATTCTACTTACATTCGAGCTCAACGACTCTGCTCGTGTTCGCGTCGCTCTCATCGCTTCTGCTTGCAGGCTTCCTGGGGTTCGTGGACGACATACTGGGGTGGAAGATAGGGCTCAGGCAGTGGCAGAAACCCGTCCTTACTATACCCGCCGCGATACCGCTGATGGTGATAAACGCGGGTGTATCGGAGATGGTCATACCGCTGATAGGCAAGGTCGACTTCGGAATACTGTACCCGCTTCTGATAATACCGCTGGGTATAATAGGCGCCGCCAACGGCTTCAACTTGATAGCAGGACACAACGCCCTGGAAGCCGGTATGGGTGCCATAATACTGGGCGCGCTCGGCGCAGTGACGTTGAACCAGGGAGCCCTTTGGGTGTCCGTGATATGTTTCTCTTCAGTCGCTGGTCTGCTGGGGTTCCTCGTATATAACAAGTATCCAGCAAGGATATTCCCGGGTGACAGCCTGACTTATTTCATAGGCACGTTGATAGCGATAGTGGCAATACTAGGCAATGTGGAGAAGATAGCAATAATACTGTTCATACCATACTTCATAGAATTCATACTTAAGGCGAGAAGCGGGTTCAGGGCTGAGAACTTCGGAAAGCCGGACAGCGCGGGAAGATTGGAACCCGTGCATGAAAGGATATGCTCGCTTACGCATGTTGCGATGCTGCTTCCGTACAAACTGACAGGCAAAAGGCCAAGGGAGTACGATGTGGTGTTGCTCATTCTGCTGTTCGAACTCATTTTAGCACTTGCAGTCATATTCGTTATGTAGAACTATCCGTATTCTCTCCAGCTGTACTTGCACTTCGTACACCTGAGGAAAAGCGTCGGTGCCTCGTCTGCTGATCGCGTCTGCTGAAGCCACCATACGGCCTCCTTGTGGCCGCATTTCGGGCATACCGTCTTCGTCTTTGGCAGGGCTTCTTCGTTCTTCTCTATTATTATCACATCATCAAGGGGCTTCTTCGAGACCTTTTCTGATATCTCAAGGGGCTTGTAGTCCTTTACCTTGTGACCGCACTTCTTGCACACTAAAAATGTCTTTCCTTTCTCTTCCTTCGATACCATTACTGTACCACATTTGTCACAGAAGTCCACAGAAACCCACCCCATTATATCTGTTATCCCATATATGTTGTACCATGGGTTTTTATATCTTTCGGAGTATCAAGAACGCCAAGTAAGCAAGGAGTATAACCAATGCTATCGGTATAATGTTTGGGAGAATGTATTCGGTTATGCCTATTTTCACCCATCCCAGATATGGCAGTATGAGAAAGACCTTGCCGTGTATCTGGGAATGGTATATGTGCTTCTCGAAGTCGAGTTGTCCTGGGTTTGCGTCGCCCCGGGTCTGGAAGGTCCCGTCGGGGTTCTTCTCTATCACCCGGTGCACTATCGGGACCATGTCACTCCTTCCTATAACAGGAGAGAAGACGATTATGTCGCCCACGGCTATGTCCTCAGCAGGCAGCCCATGAAGCAGGAGTATATCACCCCTGTAGAATGTCGGAACCATGCTGTTCGACTCAACTGCCACTATGGGCATGTCTGTGGACAAGAGCAGCCCAATACCCTGGTTTATAGCGAAAGCTAAGACGATACCCAAAATTATATACCCAGCAGTCGAATCCATTGGTCCAGGAAGCTTCATCCGAACACCTAAGCGCGGCTCTTGGCCTTGCCCTTCTTCTTCATGACCTCACGTTCGAGCTTTGACAGAACGCTGCTAACAGCCTTGGTGAGGTCCCACGCGTAATCATCGGCGAAGAACATGCCTTTTTCCGTCACGAGCCGGGACTTCACAGAGTACTTTTTTCGCTTGCCCTGCTTGTGATACCTGTCAACATGCATCACCATGTAATCTATCGGTATTATCTTTCCGAGTTTCTTTATCTCGCTTGCTATTTCCTCATCTATCACAGACCTTATGTATTCATCCTCTTCCTGCAGCCCGCTTATCCTTACATGGACGCCTTCAGGCTTTCCTGATAGCAGCCTTAGTATGGGCTTTGGGGTTATTATCCCCAGGAGCCTGCCGCCCTTGCTGACAAGGGATGTTGGTATTCCCTTCTCCATCATGCCCTTTATGACATCGGTTATGCAGGCGTCCTGTTCTGCTACCGGGAAGTCCTTGAGCATTATGCCGGAGACCTTCACTCCACCCATGCTCAGTTTCTCGCCTGCTTCCTCTCCTTCACGCATGCGACTGCGCCCAGTATTCATCCTGAGCATGTCTATGGATTCCACCAGGCCCTCCACCTTCATATCATCCCCCACCACAGGGAGCCTTGATACCCCGGTATCTCTGAGCATGGAGACCGCAACAGAGATACTGTCATCCGACCTCACATAGTGTGGGGAATTCATGACATCTTTGGCCTTCTTTCCTTTGAGCTCAGGCTCCTTCATCACTGCATTAAGCATGCCCAGCTTCGTGGCGAACCGCGGGCCATCATCACCCTCAACCAGCACTGATTTGTAGTCGTTCATAAGCACGGAGCTTATGATGTCCCTAACAGGCGTCCCGGCATCTACAGGGCTCATGTATTCAATGAAGCCGGATATCTTGGTCTTGTCGGGGTTTGTTATGTTCCTGCGCACGAGGCTGTTCGAGAACACAACGCCCTTAAGCTCCTTGCCGTCCGTGATGACAGCCTCTCCCCTGCGTTCGGACAGCATCTTCGCTATGACTTTGCTTATGCTATCATCCTGCCTGAAAACGAGAGCGGGCTCAGAAATGTCTATTATTTTCATAGTTTATTATAATGAATCTCTTATAAAATAGATTATCCGTCCTGTTCTTTGTTGGCCTTCATCTTCTTCGTTATGTAGCCTGCGAGGACGTTCCTTATCTTCTTCGATTTTATCGGCTTTATGACCTGAAGAGTTTCCTTGTTCTTGCTGAAGTCTGTCGTGAACTTGTCGCTCTGCCTTTGCACCAGCTCGTCAGCCAGCGTCTTCACGGATATCGTCTTTATCCTTCCCATATGCACACCATCGATATATAGTCAAGTAATGGATTTAAATGCTTATGGGAAGGGAGGGAATCGAACCCTCAACACCCAGCTCTTCAGGCTGGTGCTCTCCCATTGAGCTACCTCCCCGTTAAAATGTAATGCAGCCTATATCCTTAACTGACTTGCCTATTTTTATTTCTTTTGTGGATGCGTCCCTCAGCGTCTTCACTATCGGGCCAAGCTCCGTTTTATAATGTTCGGAGCACAGATATAAAGAGACCAAACCCTTCCTCCGGCCTGTTATCATGTTCTCCTCGAATATATTGATCTCCCTGGTAGGGAGCTTCCCGCAGCCATTGAAATTACACAGCTTGTGCATCTTAACGAGTTCCAGATTCTTAAGAATTGACCATGATTTGTCCAACAAATCACCAATTAATAAATCTATATTAGTTTTAAAAACACGTATAGCATTAATACATACTGCTCAAGCCCTAGTAGCTCAGCAGGTAGAGCGCCCGGCTGTTAAATCCTTGGATGCTGCAACCGGTAGGTCAGAGGTTCGAGTCCTCTCTAGGGCGTCACTTCATCTCCCATTCTATCCCGCCTACAATGGCGTTGAGTCTCGTGACATTGCCAGTGAGCACCAGCATCCCGTTGTCTACCGTGGCATTGCCCACGAAGTTCTCGAGCGTTATGGTCCCGTTGCTCGTAGTCATGTTGGGCTCTATTACGAACCTTATACCATTCAGGGACAGCTTAGAAAGCTTCAGGCCGTTTATGTGCACGTTCCTTCTCGGCACAACGGCAGAGAATCCCCCGGCCTTTGGTTTGAGTGACAACACATTGCCTTCGGAATCGAAATGCAGAGCGCCATTGAATTCTGTGAAGTTTACCGTGTTCGTCTCTATTATCACATCGCCTTCAGTGTCTATCGTCACATTTGATGGGTAGAGAACCACCGCTACTGCCTTGCTGTTGTCCCCATGCGGGAGCATACCGCCGAACGGAGAGGAGCCGAACCATTCCCCTATCACGCTGCCGGCGTCAAGGAACGCGTCCCCAACCCCAAAACCGCCAAGCAACACGAATGACACTATGAAGAGTGCTATGAAGGCGGATGCTAGTATCTTCCAATCCAACATGTTGACACCATTTAAATACCAAAGGCTTCATTAATACTTAAGCAATTGTATTAAATAATTTGTATGGCGTGATTCTATGGACACGGTGCTCTTTCAGCTCATAGGCGGGGATAATGTATTCTCTTGGGTTATATGGCTAGCCTTCATGGTGGTGTTTTTCCTCTTCTACCCAAAGATTATGCTCTCACAGATAATGTGGAAGCTCGAGAAGAGTGCAAGGGACCTGGAGATACTTTCAGAGAAGTCGAAAAAGATAGTAATCGAATCCATAAGCAAGAAGCCGGACAAGCGCATTAGGGATTCCGTGAGCAGCTTCTTTGAATTCTTCGTCATAACCCCGGTATCGCTAGACCCCAGCGGCATAGTGGCCAGGCTCGACCACGTGTTGAAGTCACAGAGGGACAGGTTCCGCTACTTTGTGAAACAGGTAGCTCCCAAGATGGACGAGGAGAAGAGGGCTTCCATAGAGATGGGCCTTGCCGGCGGCATGACCGTCAATGAAATAGCGAAGATAGTGAGGCATTACGTCGAGACTGTAAGGAAGACTAAGAGTGTCCAGATAGCAATGGTGCTGCAGATGCAGCTTCCCCTCATAGAGAGGCTCGCTAAGTCGATGTTCAAGGGGACCAAGGCTATGTCGGCCGGTGACCCGATAGGCGACAGCATAGGACCGCTTGTGGCAACCGAGATAATAGGCGGCAAGAAGACCACAGAGGTAGAGGACGGCATAGTGATGGCAAAGGTGAAGATGAAGGGCCGGGATGCATTCGTGCTGAAGGCGAGAGGGCCGGGCGGTAGGATAGGATTTCCCGGGAAGGCCGTCAAGAACATCATAGAGAAGAACAAGATAGCGAGGGTAATAACAATAGACGCGGCCGCCAAGCTGGAAGGCGAGAAAACCGGCACAGTAGCAGAGGGTGTTGGGGTCGCCATGGGGGGGCCCGGCGTCGAGAGGAGCTACATAGAAGAGATAGTGACCAAGAATGACATACCCCTTGATTCTGTCATAGTCAAGATGAGCCCTGAGCAGGCAATAGAGCCCATGAGGAAGCCCATAAAGGACGCCATACCCAAGGTTATGAAGGGCATAGAGAACAGCATAGAGAGGACCAAGAAGGGCGACAAGATCGTGATACTGGGGGTCGGCAACAGTTCGGGCGTAGGTGATAGCGCGAAGGACATAGAGAAGCTCAAGAAGCTGGTCGACAGCTACGAGAAGAAGCTGAAAGCAGAGAAGAAGAAAAACAACAATTAAAATAACCGCTCCAATTCTTTAATCCTTATGAAAGTTGTTTCAGATTTTCACATACACGGAAGGTACAGCAGGGCCACCAGCAAGCAGCTCAACGTGCCAAATCTCGTAAAATATGCAAAGATGAAAGGTGTGGGGCTGTTGGGTACGGGCGACTTCACGCATCCGCAATGGCTGGAGGAGTTGAAAGGCATTCTCAAGGAGGACGGCTCGGGCATCCCCAAGGATGAGAGCGGATTCCCTTTCATACTGTCCGCTGAGATATCCAGCATATACAGCGACGGGGGCAAGGTCAGGAGGATACACAACGTGCTCCTGGCGCCGTCATTTGATGTTGTGGATCAGATAAACGAGGCCTTGAGGAAGAAAGGTGTCAACCTGAATTCTGACGGCAGGCCCATATGCGGCATCAAATGCCCTGAGCTCGTGGAGATCGTGAAGGGGGTAGACAGGTCGGTGGAGGTTATACCTGCACAC
>QMZP01000033.1 GCA_003663225.1 Candidatus Aenigmatarchaeota archaeon
ATAGCAGGGAGCACCATGCAACGATGCTCATAATCCCCGACCTCCCTGGCTCCTCCCTTTCCATGAACGTGGAACCCGCCGAGGACGCATGTCTCGGGACAACCGAGAGCGTCAAGGTGCCCGCAGGCACGTTCAATAACTGCCTCGTCATGCTGACGACATTGCCTCCTGAAGGTATTGGCGACCTGCGTGACAGGATGCCGAAGCTGCCTGCCGGCATGGAGGTCCCTCCGCCCAAGGAGAACGACTTCACCAGAGGATGGACAACAAAAACATACTTCGCCCGTGGTGTGGGCATGGTGAAGGAAGTGCAGGTGAGCTGGGACGGCAGGGAGACCTACCGCCTTGAGCTCAAGAAGTACAACATAGCAGGCGGGAACTGAAGCATGCCCTTTAATCGAAAACACATCGGAATATCGTTGAGCGCTGCTATTCGCACGTTCTTCGATATGAGAGATGACACACCGATAACGAGAGGGGATAATGGAGATGTAAGATGTGCAAGCTCAATGAATCGATACTGGTCGTTGATGACGACCAAGACTTTCTCAGGGCAGTGGTTGACGCCCTTGAGGAGGCCTTCAGTGTGCCAATCCTCACGGCAGGAGATGGCCAGGAAGCCATCCGGGTATTCGAAGAAAAGAAACCCGGTGTGATACTTCTGGACATGATGCTGCCCAAGAGGAGCGGCTTCTTGGTAATGGATATCATGGCCAAGACGAGGAAGTTCGCCGGGGGGCCTCCGTTCGTGGTCATGGTCACTGCCCATACAGGAGAACGCCAGCGGAGATATGCGGAATCCATTGGCGTCAATGAATATGTCACCAAGCCCGTGAGACTGGGAAGGCTTGTTGACATTGTCCGTAACTATCTATCCCAGTTCAGAAAGGAAGCATGATGGCGAAAGTGAAGATATCAATACCTGATCCGGGAGTATCGGGTCTGATATCCAGATGCATGAAGGATATCAAGCCTGAACTCCTTGATAAGAACAGGCTTAATGACATGGCAAATGACACCGATTGCCTCGTCATCTGGCACAACCGCTTTGATGAGGCTGTTGCGGCCGAATGCAGCCGGAAGGGAATTGGTGTCGTTCTTATCAAGTCAATGCATAATGCTGGCTACAAGATGCCCAAAGCAGCTGACCGGTCAAAGGTTCAGGAGCTGCTTTGGGGTTCGGCCAGCCCCATGTGCATCGCCCAGGTGGTGCGCAGTATCATACAGGCCAACTGATGCTGTCCCAGGGTGTGTTTTTATCACCCTGGTCTTTACATTGTCAAATAAAAGGGATATATATATGCTGTCAATACGTCTTTCGCAGAACTCCGAGAAAAAGCTTTTAAATCAGTCCGGGCACCATTATAGTCCATATGTCACCCATAGATCTTGCTCAAAGCAGAAGGTCTGACATCTCTGGATTTCACAAGCTTTCCCCTTCCGAGAGGCTGGATTATGTCAGGAGGTTCGCCGGCCTGACTGATGAGGAGACCGAGCAGCTGAAGAAGGAATGCGCCCTGGGGATTGACATAGCAGACAGGATGATAGAGAACGTGGTAGGCACCACGCAGCTGCCAATGGGGATAGCGACGAACTTTCTGATAAACGGTAAGGATTACCTTGTGCCTATGACTATAGAAGAACCCTCAGTCGTGGCAGCTGCCTCATATGCTGCCAAGCTCGCGAGAGGTGCCGGTGGCTTTACTGCGTCCTCGACAGACCCTGTGATGATAGGCCAGATACAGCTCGTCAACGTGCCAGAGCCAGAAGATGCGGTGAAGAAGATACTGGCCAAGCGTCACCACCTGCTCAAGGTGGCGAACGACCAGGACCCGATACTTGTCAAGTACGGCGGTGGTGCCAGGGAGATAAAAGCAGAGGTCCTCGATTCTGACATAATAGGCAAAATGATAGCATTCCAGATACATGTTGACTGCAGGGATGCTATGGGAGCTAATGCTGTCAACAGCATGGCAGAAGCCCTTGCTCCGGTCCTTGAAGACATGACAGGAGGGAAGGCGAGGCTCAGAATAATATCTAACCTGGCCATATACAGGACAGCGAAGTCAGAGGCTGTATGGAAGAAGGATGCCATAGGCGAGGATACTGTGCAGGGTGTGATAGATGCTTACGCTTTCGCAGTAGCGGATAATTTCAGGTGCGCTACACACAACAAGGGCGTCATGAACGGCGTTGATGCAGTGGTACTTGCTACAGGGAACGACTTCAGGGCAGTAGAAGCAGGGGCACATTCGTTCGCTGCAAGGAACGGTGGTTATGAGCCGCTTACCAAATACTGGAAAGATGACGAAGGCAATCTTCACGGCTCCATAGAGATGCCAGTCCCGGTTGGCATAGTGGGCGGCGCTACCCGCTCTCACCCAATTGCCCAGATAAGCAAGAAGATACTAAGGCTGCATAGTGCCAGGGAGCTGGGTGAGGTCATAGCATCAGTGGGGCTTGCCCAGAACTTCGCTGCTCTTAGGGCGCTTTCCACTGAAGGCATACAGAGAGGACACATGGAACTGCACGCCAGGAATGTCGCAATAGCAGCAGGCGCAGAAGGCGACCTTATAGACATGGTGGCCTCGAAGATGGTGGAGGCCAAAAAAATAAACGGCGACAGCGCGAAGCAGATACTCGATGAGCTGAGGACCTAGCTTAGCCTCTTCATGAGATACTCTACCTCAACCTCTTTCGTGAGCGGTATGACGACATCCTTGTAGAAAGACGCTACCGCCTTGCCGTCGATGCCAAGCTTCTTGCATTGATCTGATACCCTTTTTATGACAACCTTCTCTGCATCTTCGTCCGTTATCGCAGAGAGGATGGCTTCCCTGTTTCCTGACCTTATACTATCCACATATGCTTCAGGCTGTCCCTTGAACTTTATCTCGGCCACCAGTACACCTGCCTGTACCCTTGAAGACAGCCATGCGAGCGCCTTCTCGTCGCAAGCACGGGATTCCCTGTTTAGGATGCCGCCCGTGCCGCAAATACTTCTAATGAGGTCATTATATCCGGCTTTCAGCCTGCTCTCTTTGGTGTATTCTTTCCCGGTGCCTTTGTACCTACAGCGCTTCGCTATGGCAGACACTGCCTTGCTGTCCATATCGCTCAGCAGTAGCCTGACATCCTGGAGGCATGCCTTACCGTCCATCTACAACGTTTGGTGAGCGGCCTTAAATCAATGTTTTAAGCATGCACGAGAAAAATAATATATGGGGGTAAAGGATTTCATCTTTCCCACTGACGGGAAGATAGCTATACTCGCGCTGATAACCCTGATATCCTTCCTGGGTTCCAGCTCTGCGGCAGCGCATACAGTAAACCCCTATGCAAACCCTGACCCTCTAATAGTGTTGTTCATGTTCTTTTCTCTTCCGTTATTCTTCCTTAAGCCCCTGTACGGGTTCCCGTTGACTGTAGTGCTTTTTGCATACTACTATGTCTTGTCATGTGTATACATGCTCGCTTATACACATATAGAGAAACGGGTCAGAAAGGAATTCCCGCACATAAACGACCGCTGGATTAAGAGAAAGAAAATGCGAAGAAAGAAATAGCTTTTATCCCGGCTCACACAATAATGAACTGTTTGCATGGGACGCATATCTCCTGAGAAGAACAGAAGGATAGAACGGCTCTACAAGAAGGATTGGAATCCCAGGAGCGTGCTTTCCGGATACTTCTCAGTCTACATAACAGAGGGCATGGTGAGGTCCATAATGTATATACTTCCCATATATCTCGCCTCCAGCCTGTTCAACCTTACTGCCGTGGAGATAGGGTTCATACTGGTGATGGCATATGTGCCATGGCACTTCAAGTTCCTCATAGGGCTCGGAATGGATGCTGCGCCGTCCTTCGGGACATGGAGGAGGCGCACCTATATCGTGCTGGGCACATTCATAACCATGGCAGGCGTCATGTGGCTCGCCGGCACGACCAACGTGTGGCTTGGCATACTGCCTGCCATAATCATGGTAATGGTGGGGGATGCCCTAATAGACACAGGAATGGATAGCCTGCTCCTTGACGTGACACCCCCGGACTGGCATGGGACAGGTGTTGGTGTGGGATGGGGAGCCAGGGCGATAGGATATACCCTGTCGCTGATGCTCACCCTTGCGGTCCAATCGGTGTGGGGGTGGACAGCCGTGCTTTACCTTTTCGTCTTCTATTCGATACCGGCGTTGCTTGCAGTCGAGATACAGGAGCCCAGGGTGACTGTGGAGAGGAAGATAGCCAAGAAGCCGCTGGTAGAGACCTTCACTGACAGGAAGGTCCTTGTATGGGTGGCATTCGCCTTCTTTGGCGCTTTCGTGTATGTGCTTGACCCTACGAGAGGATTCCTGTCGCTGGTAATAACCTCGGTTTCGGGCCAGTCCGCATCCTCGTTGCTCTACGCTGCCATATGCTTCGGTGTCGGCGCTGCCATATCATCTTTCGTAATGGGCAGGCAGGTGGACAGGATAGGGCACAGAAGGGGATATTATGTTTCCCTTGTTATGGCGTTCGCCTCGGTGATGCTTTGGACTACCCTCTCGCCCGGCATGGTGGAAATAATGCTGCTCTTCTCTTTCGTTCTGGGTTTCTGCAGCGCCTTCAACATAGTGTCATGGTTCAGCGTGCTCGCCGATACGGTTCCGCCGAACTTCACGGCGTTCATGTGGCAGTATGACATGGGTTGGCTGCACGTGGCAGCTTTCGTGACAGGTATATTCATAAGCTATATGGTAGGGTCCGGCTTTGCGGTCGCCATGGCAGGCCTTGGCCTGCTCATGCTGCTGGGATTCATACCAGCGAAGCTTATAAGCTCCATAAAGGCGTCCAAGGGGGAGGTGAGCTGATGGCCTCGAAAAGGCACGTTCAGAAATGCAAGGACATGGCATTCGTGGTTTCGATACTTTCTTACATAAGCATTACTGCTGCCCTTTACTTTGCATTCCTTGGAATAGGAATTGAATCCATCAAGGCGCTGATAGAAGCCATTGTCATATCAGCCACCCTCGTGACTCTGGTGGTCCTGTACCTGTTCGGCAGGATATGGAAGATGGAGCTATGTAAGTAGAGGCATTTATTAATCATCTGACTGATTCTCAACATGGACATAACTGTGTGCATATTCCATGATAGCGGGCTTGCCCAAGAACTCGGTGAACCCATCTCAGGCGAAGGGTTATGTGAAATGAAATTGGAAGGGAACAGGTTCCTTCTGAAGACGATAACAAGGAAAGGGCCGCTGCCCCTCATGGATGCGGCCATCATATCCTTCGCAGACATGAATGACGATGTAAGGGAAACCATAAAAAAGCTCGATTCTGCCGGGATAACCAAGGGCATAGCCATAATACCGCGGAACACGCCCCTGAACGACATCACATCAGCGACAGAGGGCACGGTGCTCGAGTCTTTCGTAGTCAAAAACAGGGATATACCGGTTATACGCGAGTCCCTCGGCAAGATAGCCGCTTCTTGTGAAGGAGAACATGCCCCCACCCGGAAAGTATAGAAGGCAACTGACGGATTTAATGCCTTACGTCAACAACGTGCAAACCATGCTTTTGCAAATCAGGTCGCGGTTCAGGAAATCGCCCGGTAAACCGGGGCGATTTCATCGCAAAACCACAAGCTGTGTTTCTGGATTAGCCGTGGGGGTAGATGCAACGGTCTTATGTATAAGCATAAACAGTCACCTTGCTCTGTACTTGAACCTTCTTTCGTATTCCTTGTGCGTGCACCATTCAAGGATTATCGCTATTATCTCGATTCCTTTTTTAGAGACAGAATATAGTAGTCTCCATGCATTCGGAAGGTCGTATTTATAGACATTATTGATTCCGTATTTTTTCACATATTCCCTGGGAATGAGGTTCTTGGGTATTGCGATTCCACATTCGGGATTCTTTTTTATGTCAGTGATAGCCCTTTTCACGAATTTATAAAGGTCTTGAAATTCCTTTTTCTTCTTCAGCTTATTGTATTCGTTGCGTACCTTAGTATCAGCAAAGTATACATCTGTCACAATCGCACCTTCAAATCATGCCTTGCTTTGTATTTCTTCATGATTTCCGGATTGTATACCCATACAATTTTGCCTTCTTTGTCAGACATCACGAAACCTTTTGCGTAAAAGTAGCTTATTATGAGCTTAAGGGTCGGATATATAACTGTCTTGGGAAGTGCTTTGTAAAGCTGTGTTATGGTGCAGGCACCGAGCTTCTTTATGGTTTCCTCTACCATTATCACTGTATCCAAAGTCGGGGAATGTGCATTCTTCAAATTTCTGCAATCAAAATTATTTTCGAGTGTTGCCTGCATTGCTATCACCATATTCAAGTATGAATATTCGTATTTAAATAAATAACTGGATAAACAAATAGTTTTATGAATATCACAAACCCTTTAATTGTCTTTCCGTTTTCCGCTTAACCGAGAGTGCCATCTTCTCGTAAGGCTCTAAATCTCTCTTAACCATAATGAATCAGGCTGATTATTAGACAGGATGTTATTGAAGGTATCGCACAGAACTTGCAAACCATGCTTCTGATACAATACACAAAATATCAGTTGCCAGGCGGTTCCGGTCCCTGGTCGATCCAGCTTGTATCGATAAAATCCTCGAATCCGTAATCTCTCAATATGTCCTCTATTTCGTCTTGTGTGAAAACTGTCTGATTATTAATACGTAAAAAATCATCTACGTTCCTGTTCCATGATTCATGCCCCCTGTTTGCGATTTTTCCTGTTTTGCTATATATTAATTGCGAAACAAGTTGCTCAGCGAATACTCTAGATACTTTGGTGGGTTTTTTGTTAGGGTCAAAATCATAATCATCCTGCAATATTCTTCTTAAGCGTTTCATTCTATTTTTAAGCCTCTTTACTTTGTTCTTTGGTGGATTCTGGTAATATAATCTGTTCGACAGGTCATTGTATTCGAAAAGTGTCTTAGGAATCCTATCTCCTGTAGACATTTTAAACTTTAAGCCTTGAGGCAATGTGTATCTTTTGCTGGGATCAGAAACGACACTCGGGCCATCTGTAAGTTCTTTGAAAATTTGTTCTAATATTGCATCGATTTCTCTTTTTCTTTCCTCAGGAATTTTTATTAATGCTTCGACTTTTTGATTCATTTCTTCGCTCATGGCTTGCATACTGGCATATAAATCTTTACCTCTACATAGACTTCCAATCATCTCAACGTATTTTATTCTAGCGTATACAAAATCAATC
>QMZP01000034.1 GCA_003663225.1 Candidatus Aenigmatarchaeota archaeon
TCCTCTTCTGTGAAATGCATTTCCCCTGGTATCGCTATTATAGCAGGCAGCCTGCCCTTTAGTTCATTAAGCTTCAGCAGTTCATCGGGTCTGCCGTAGCGTATGACCTGTTCATCGCTCCCAAGGCAGCAAGCGGCCACTATCCTCTTCCCCTTGATTATGTCATACAGCGCATCGATGCCCTCAATCGCGTCCATCTCTATATTGAGCAGAGCCAGCGTATGGAGGTCTGCTGACATGTTCTTCCTGATGGCATCCAGTGTGGACTCCCCGACGGGGTTCGTGACCGTGACCGTCCTGCCGAACTTGTAAAGCTGCAGGCCTGTCTCTGCAACTGCAGTGAATATGCTGGAGCCATGTATTACCTTGTACCGGACACCGGCTTCCACGGCCTCGGACAACAGCATCAGGTGCGTCGTTGCTGAAAGGGCATCTCCGGGTATGAATATGCCCACGTCCTTCTTCCTAGCCTCTTCTATCAGCAGACTCGCGTCATCCTCCATGCCCTTCCTGTCCAGCTCCTTCACGGGCTTCCCTGCCATCTTCGAGAGCATGTCCGATGATGTCGCGGTCATGTTGGTATAGAACTCCGCGTACAGGGAATCGCAGGCTTTCGCTGCCTCTATGCCTCGGACAGAAACGTCCTTCTCGTCCCTCAGTCCCATTGATATCAGGTACAGCATGCTGGCTCACCATATTGTTAAACTAAGTTATTTAATTAATTAAGTATGATGAAGTATGATTTTATATAGAGGTCGCTAATAATATAAAGCATGAATGTATCAGACGGCAGCGTCGATACATGGGCACGCAAGCGAGACGAGATAAAGAAATACCTTGCTGACCCAGGCTCCTTCACAAGCATTGCAATAGACGCAATAGCATGGGCCATAGGCGAGACACGCAATTACGGCACAAACCATGAGGACCACGTATCCCTGGCAGTGGAAAACAGCATAATGTATCTCCTGGACAGGCACGCAAAGGAGGATGTCGAGGACGTGTTTAGGAAACTGTACCAGCTGGAGCTGGACTTCCACGAAGGCAACGATGCCATGGCCAGGGGCTCGGTGGGCGAGATTGTGCTGTGCAACGAGAGCCTGAGCGAACATGAAACATATGAGCGCGTTGTTGCCTAACTACTTCAGGTGCCTCCTGCAGATGTAATCCCTGCAGTATTGGGGCTTGGTGTCATGTATCTGGCAGTAGACCTTGTCACCGGAGGGGTTGCCGGATTTATCCCTTTGCTTTAAGCCGGCCCTTTCTTTTTTACGCTTTATCCAGGGACAGTAAGCGTATGACTTGCCGGTGTAAGGATCGAACCACAGCTCTGCGGCTATGATGCGCCCGGTAGCCGGGTCCCTTATCACCTTTGTCCTGTCCAGTATGTCATTCCTGCCTTCTTTCTCCCATCTCTCCATGTCCTGGTCTGTCGCAGGTATCATGGTGCCGTACATGAAGCAGCACTTCCCACATTGCACGCACTTCCATTCTGCCATGGATTTAACTGGGTTGAAATAATTATTAAGTATGTCCATGTCAAGGGGCTTGCACCAGATAGCCGGCGTATTCCTTGAGACGGCAGAACAGGAGAGGCAGCACGCCAAATGGCTGTTCAGATTGATGAACAACCTTAAACCAGGCACAAAAATCAATGTGGAAGCAGAGGTTCATGTGAGCCTTGGCAGCACCGTAGAGAATCTCAAGGCTGCAATAGACGGTGAGAATCACGAGCATACCAGCATGTATCCGGGCTTCGCCAGGACTGCAGAGGAAGAGGGACTGAATGAAATATCCGCAAGGCTGAGGGCTATATCTATCGCAGAGAAGTATGCTCTCGGCAGGCGATGCACCGGAAGTGCGCTTCAGCATCAGGAAGGGGGATGTGAAGCTGGTAAGGGAGCACTGCAACATGCACGGCTTGTGGAAAGGTGAGTGACATGCTGGGACTGGGAAAGAAGCGTTGCGAATATTGCAAGTCCGAGATAGAAAAAGGGGAAGAGATATCAGAGAACGTGGAGGTGTACGGCAGGACCGATACCCCAAAGAAGCATTTCTGCTCCGAGAAGCATCTGGAGCTCTACAAGAAGCGCACAAGCTTGCTTATGAAGAACAGAAGGCCGAACATATGCGCAAGGTGTATCAGATAGTTGTAACTACCATACAGTAACATTTATAAATACATTATACAAGATTAAGGCATGGAACACAAAACGCCCAAGATAAGCAGGAAGCATATGGTTATGGCCAACAAGCTGAAAGGCGACATGAGCTATAGCGAGCACTATGCATACCTGCTCGACTGGTACGTGAATGACAGGAACGGCTTCCTCAACCAGGCACCCACACCATCGCCCAAGACGCCTGAGATAAGGATGCAACCGGGTGTCAGGGAAGAGCATTTTATGGAGTCCATGAGGGATGTCCTTGATGCGCTCAAGCACCTGGAAAGCAAGGTAAGCAAAGGCAGCACACACAACAGAAAACGCGCAAAGGGAACAGGGAGCATATTCACAAGGCTTGTTGATGGCAGGCGCTTCTCAAAGCTCGCCTGATTACCATCATATTTCATTTTCTCAGCATTATCCGTATGACATCGTTATGCTTCAGCTCATGGTCCGCAGATATCCTTTGCCTGGTCTTGGCGTCCACCGCAGCAATGAACTTCTCAGCGAAGTCGGTATGTATTATCCCAGCCAGTTCCTTTGCGGTGGTGCCCCTGGGCACGAGGTATGCATCAGGGAGGACGTTGCCCTTGCCTGACGTGTACTTGTTCTCATTCTGGACGGGATAGACAACGATCATGCTGAGCAGGTCGAACGCTGCCTTGTTCAGCACCTGCTGCACCCCGGTTGAGCCGTATTTGTCTAAGACATTCTGTATAAATTGCAAAGCCTGCTTCTTCTTTACATCCAGGTCATCTCTTATCATCTCAAACTTGCCCTCTCCAGGGACATAGTTTATATCACCCTCTTCCTGCGCCTTCCTCAGCGCGAGCTCGCTCTCGGCCGAACAAGGGACGAACATGATGTCTGTCTCCTTCATCTTGGACACGTTCTCCTCTGCCTGGGGCACATCTATCTTGTTCGCTGCCACTATCATCGGCTTACCCCTTTTCCTCAGTATCTCTATGAATTTCAGCTTCTCATCCTCAGTACTCTTCTCTGTTACCGGGACTGTCGACAGCGCATGCATGATATCTTCATGCCTTATCCCAAGACCGGAAAGCTGCTTGTATATGAGGTCATCCAGCTTGGCGTCACCGGATGCTGCCTTCCTGAAAAGCTCGCCCCAGCTCTTCTGGAGTATGCCCAGTATCCAGTAGTCAATCTCCTTCTCAAGGAACAGCACGTCCTCCATGGGCTCATGCGTCCCGGGCGTCACGGGGTTGCCCTCTTCGTCAGTTCCCCCAGAGGCATCTATGACGTGTATGAGCGCATTTGCCTCCATTATATCGGACAGGAACTGATTGCCCAGCCCCCTGCCTTTGTGCGCCCCCGGAACCAAACCAGCTATGTCTATTATCTTGACAGGTATGAGCCTGATGCCATTGACGCATTTTGAGTTGACAGGATTACACTCCACGCCGAGCTCCTTGCAGACGCACGGGGAGGTAACATAGCCCACGCCCTTGTTGGGCTTTATCGTAGTGAATACCCTGTTCGATATCTCAGCATCCACGCGCGTTGCTGCGCTGAAGAATGTGGTTTTGCCGCAATTTGTTTTACCGCACACTGAAATCAGGACCATTACGAAAACACCTATAGTAAAGTATTTATTATCACTCGTTTATAACATGCAAGAAGTTGAGTTATAAAACCACTCTGAGAACTGGCAATAGAATTCTGGTCAGATTATCAAAAACTAAAGATCAAGTATCCTGAAATTTCAATGGGGCATGAAAAACAGATAGAAGATTTTATATTAAGAAAAAGAAAATACTGGAGAACGGCACAGCAGAACGAAACAAAAAACTATATAATAGAATTACTTAAGGAGAAACCCAGAAGCATAAGAACTATCCAGAATGCTCCAGCTTTCAAGGCAAGGTATCAAATATCACATTAAAGGATTGGAAAAAAACAAAGGTTATAAAAAAGCTGGAATTGGTTATGCAGGAAGCAATGTATACAAGCTCATAAGATATGACAGATTAGAAGCCAAGAAGAGAGGCAGAAGCTGACAGTGTGGAATAACCGATGAAAACATAATCAGTTTACTGAAAACACGGCCTCTGACAACAAGGGAGATATCGGATAAATTGAAAATACGTAGAACAACAATTCTACCATTTTAGTCAGACTGGAAAACCAAAAGGTAAAAAGAGTCGGAAAAAGGATTCATAAAACCAGTCCCTCTATCACATGGGCTTTAACTTAATTTATTCTATCTTCCCGCATATTCCTATCCGCATGCTAGCACACATGTTTAGAGTTGTTTACGGTATTATTATATCTTATCTCCCCAGTAGCCTTCTATCATCCCTATTATCCCTGTCATGGATTCCGGGCATTCCTCGTAGCATGTGACTTCATTGGTCTGGTTGCCCAGGTTCAGCTTCAGTATGTAAGTGGTGCCGTTGTCAACGCTCCAGTCGACGTAGCTGTCCTTCAGGCCGAAGAAATCGCTCCCAGAGACCTTGGATTTGAGGGCAGAGAGCTCAGCGCTGTCCATCAAGCGGCTCTCTGACTGATGAATAGTCCCGACGTCCTTGGTCATGTTCATGTAGCCGGCGTTGTCAATCTTCAGCTGGGTGTAATATCCCGGCGCTATGACGTCCAGGCTGCCGCTGATACTGGATACATCCCCTTGTATACAGCCACTGAGCGCCATAACAGCGAGCACCGGCAGAAGCAACATTGCCTTGTTCATTCCATATATTCTTTGCATGAATAATTTAAAAATTCCATTTCACAGGAGCTTGCCTTTCCTGAGTTCCTTGTAGAAGTTTGCCTGAGCGCTGAGCGCGAACGCGTTGGTTATTGCCATGCCTATTATGAAAACGATGCCGCACAGAGCAAGCACCCATGCGTTTGTTAGCATGGTCACCATTATCAGTGATATGGCTGTAGTGGTGGACATCTGGCCTATCAGGGGAGCCACCACGCTCCAGGAGAACAGGATTCCGGGCAGCAGGAATACCAGCATTATTATTAGTGTCACCAGGCTTATCAGCACCCAGACTGCCAGCACTTGCAGCGGCTTCTTGGTGAATATGTTGTATGATTCCCTGAGTGAATCATCAAAGTTCAGCTTCTTCACCACGACCGCAGGTATCACGAAGAAGAACGCCAGGCTCACTATTATGGAGAGTATGAAGCCTATCCAGGGTATCATGCCAGCAGCTCCGCTGAGGACCCCAACCACCACGGATACCGCTACCAGGGAAAGGTATCTCTCCTTGGAAACAGACCAGCTCTTGCTGAATTCCCTGGGCTTGACTGACTGGTGTATCACGGCGCCTGCTATGTACAGCTTTATCAAGCCCCAGACAGCAACGCACGCAAAGGTGAGTATGGCATACCCTGCCAGTGAAAACGCTGCCGTGGTGCTGGTAGTGGCTGTCATGAGTATGTCTATGATAGAGCCGAGGTTAGTGAAGACCATAGCAAGGAACAGAAGGAAGAAAGCGCTGTCGAGCACGAAGAATGGCAGCCATCGCTTTGGCTGGACGCCGAACTTCAGGGACCTTATGATTATCTCACCGTACTTTACCATGATTAAATTTGTCCTATTCGGCTTATAAATATAATACAGCCATACAAGTGTTTTGTATGCCAAGGCAGAAAAGGATAGCAGTCATAGACAGGGAAATATGCAACCCGAAGTCGTGCGGATACTACCTGTGCCAGAGGGTATGCCCTGTCAACCGCTCAGGGAAAGACTGCATAACGGTCTCAGAAGAGGACAAGAAGCCACTCATAGACGAATCCCTGTGCATAGGATGCGGCATATGCGTGACCAAGTGCCCGGTGAACGCCATATCCGTGGTAAACCTGCCTGAGAAGTTGGAGGAGAACCCCATACACAGGTACGGCATGAATGGCTTTTCGCTCTTCAGGTTACCCATACCGAAGAAAGGCAAGGTCACAGCACTCGTGGGGCCGAACGGCGTGGGAAAGTCTACTGTGATGAACATATTGTCAGGCAACCTCAAGCCCAATTCCGGCCTGGTGGGCAAGGATGCGGACAGGGCCACGTGGGGCATGATAATAGAGAGGTTCAAGGGAACAGAGCTCCAGGATTATGTGAAGTCTCTTTCGGAGAACGGCATATCATCGGCATACAAGCCGCAGCACGTTGACCTGATACCCAAGATGTACAAAGGCGGGGTGGATGAGACGCTCGCCAAGATGGGAAGCAAGGAATCCCTGGACAAGGTAGTGAAGGGGCTCGGCATATCGGAGATGATGAGCAAGAAGATATCAGACCTGTCAGGAGGCGAGCTGCAGCTGTTCGCCATAGCCGGCACCATAATGAAGAAGGCGGGCTTCTATTTCTTCGACGAGCCGTCGAGCTACCTCGACGTGCAGGAGAGGTTGAACGTGGCGAAGGAGATAAGGAAGCTATCCGAGTCCGCTGTAGTGATAGTGGTCGAGCACGACCTGGCAGTGGCCGATTACCTCGCCGACAACACGCACGTGCTGTACGGGAAGCCGGGCATATTCGGCATAGTGTCGGCACCTTATGGCGTAAGGGTAGGGATAAACGCGTTCCTTGACGGATACCTGAAGGACGAGAACGTCAGGTTCAGGCCTGAGCCGATAATATTCAGGAAACAGGCAAAGGAGACGATGAAGAGCAGGGTGTTCACGCAGTTCACCGCGTTCAGGAAGACGTTCGGGTCTTCTTTCAGTCTGGAGACAGAGCCCGGGGAACTGTATGAGGGGGAGGTGATAGGCATACTGGGCCCCAATGCAATAGGGAAGACCACGTTCATAAGGATGCTAACAGGCGAACTGGAGCCCGATGACGGGAAAGGCAGTAGCATGGAGGGCATGACGCTCTCATACAAGCCGCAGAGGCTCGTGATGGACAAAGGGCAGGAAACGCTGATGGTTAGGGATTTCATAAAGGCGGCATCGGGCAAGAAGACGTTCAGCAAGGAGGATAAGCGGGTGATGCGCATACTGAAGTTGGAGAAACTGTTCGAGAAAGCCATGGGCAAGCTGTCGGGTGGTGAGATGCAGGCTGCATTCGTGGCTGCCGCCCTCATGAAGGACTGTGACATAA
>QMZP01000035.1 GCA_003663225.1 Candidatus Aenigmatarchaeota archaeon
ATTCACTGCAGCCCCGGCCTGCGGGAGGACTGGGGCTAAACAATAAATAGTCCTTGATTCAAAAATAGGAACATGCCAAACGAGATAACAGGCATCAAAGCGAGGGGGATTCTCGATTCCAGGGGCATCCCGACCATAGCGGTTGACCTTACCACTGAGAAAGGCATGTTCAGGGCTATGGTGCCCAGCGGCGCTTCCACTGGTGTCCACGAAGCCCTGGATCTCAGGGATGGTGACAAGAGCCGCTATATGGGTAAGGGCGTTCTGAAGGCGGTCGCTAATGTCAATGGGAAGATAGCGCCTGCTGTAAAGGGCATGGACTGCACTGGCCAGGAAGCCATAGACAGGAAGATGATGGAGCTGGACGGGACGGAGAACAAGTCAAGGCTTGGCGCTAACGCGATACTTGCAGTCTCCATGGCAGCATGCAAAGCGGGAGCTGCTGCAAAGGGGGTTCCGCTTTACAAGCACATAGCAGAGCTTGCAGGCGTTAGCGAGATGGCGCTCCCCGTGCCAGGCTTCAACGTCATAAACGGCGGCAGTCATGCGGGCAACAGGCTCGCCATGCAGGAATTCATGATACTCCCGGTAGGTGCCCCGTCGTTCAAGGAAGCCCTCAGGATGGGCACCGAGGTATACCATACGCTGAAGAAGGTCATAAAGAACAAGTACGGACAGGGTGCGGTGAATGTTGGCGATGAAGGCGGTTTTGCTCCTAATATACAGGACAACCGCGAGGGTCTGGAGCTCCTGAGGGAAGCCATAGAGAAGGCGGGCTACGCCGGCAAGGTGAAGATAGGCATAGACGCGGCCGCTTCCGAGTTTTTCAGGGATGGCAGCTACGACCTGAACTTCAAGGGCAGCCGGCCGGACCTGAAATCAAGGGAAGAGATGATTGAGTTGTACAAGAGATTCGCTGGCGACTACGGAATGGTTTCCATAGAGGACCCGTTCGACCAGAATGACTGGGACTCATGTGCCAAGCTGACCGCTGCCATCGGCCATGGCGTCCAGATAGTGGGGGACGACCTGCTGGTCACCAACCCCAAGAGGATAAAGATAGCCATAGAGAAGAAGGCCTGCAACGCGCTGCTGCTCAAGGTGAACCAGATAGGCACTGTTACTGAGGGCATAGAGGCCTGCAGGATGGCACAACGGGCGGGCTGGGGCGTGATGGTGTCCCATAGGAGCGGCGAGACAGAGGACACTTTCATAGCAGACCTGGTGGTCGGCCTGCGCACCGGCCAGATAAAGACAGGCGCCCCGTGCAGGTCAGAGAGGACGGCAAAGTACAACCAGCTCATGAGGATAGAGGAAGAGCTTGGCAGCAACGCCAGGTATGCCGGGAAAGGCTTCAGGAAGCCTTAAGCATTTATTTCTTTCCATTAAAGAGCAAATGATGGGAAGGGTTGTAATAGAAAGATTTGACGGCGAGCACGGACACCTTGTTGGATACGTCGGTGGCGATGAGGAAGACCTGATGGCAGTTGAACTGGACGGGGCCACATACCTGATCAACGATGCCGAGGCAAGCGAGCTTTTGGCAAGGTGGAGGGACGGCATTCGCGAGCCATGCAATGCAATGGCATACCATCTGGTAGAGATTGACCCTGACTGCAATGAGGCCGCGGCGGAAGAAGTGACCGATTATGAGCTTGTGATGAGGATAGCCAGAAAATCTTTTGAGGACACACTGGACTGACTGCTCATATCCTCTTGTCAATCTCCCAGACAGCGAAGGTCACAGCCAGCCCGAGCAGCGAACCGCTTATTATGTCAATCCACGTGTGTACCCCGAGCGCTACCCTGGATATTGCAACAAGCAAAGGGAGCACGAGAATGGGGGCTTGCTTCCGCTTCATGCCAAGCGCTATCCATATTGAAGCGAATCCTGCGAAAGCGGTCGCTGAATGCCCTGACGGCAGCGACGAGTCCAGCGGGCAGTGGGGGTTGCATCCTATGAGCTCCGTTATGCACGGAGTGCATTGCCTTGGAACATCCAGTGCTCCCTTCAGCGATATGACCAGTATGAACGTGAGGATAAGCGTCGGGAGAAGGACGAAAAGAAATTTGCTCACTACCTTCTTGCTCCTGCCCTTCCTGCCCTTGTAGCCCATGTAAGCGCCGAATACCAGCGCGGAGAGCACCATCCAGAGCTCTGGCGCTCCCAACAATGTTATAAAATACCACGGGTTGGATATCCCTATCATTCTATCAAGCCTTGATTATGTCATAGTTCCTGGTGCCAACGCCCATACCCTCTGCACGTTCTATGTGCAGCTCGGAATCTTTGTGCCATATCTGGTCGAAGAGCTTCTTGCCTGACTTCTGGTTTATCATGTCGACCGACGCCTTGTCTATGGCCACTATGTCACTTCCCATGAGTATCCCCATGTCGCACATAACCTTCTTTATGCCGCTTCTCTGGCAGTCGCACTTGTTGGTAACGTTCCTTATGACATTCACGAAGTATACCTTCTTGAACATGCTGAGAGCTGCATCAGCCCCCTCTACCAGCAGCGTGTCGAATTCCGCTACCCTTGGCTTCAGGCACTTCTGCGGGCATACCTGTATGCATTTGGAACACCCGTAGCATTTCTCGTAATCGAAACATGGTCCATTATCAGAATACGTTATACAATCACCCGGGCAGACCTCTGAGCACTTTTTGCACAGTATGCATTCGCCTGATAGTACGGGCTCGGCCCCCTCGTGGATGGCCTTCTTTGTATCCTTGGATAATGCTCCCATGCCTATGTTCTTTAGCGAGCCCCCGACGCCCGTGCAGACGTGTCCCTTGAAATGTGTCAGAACCAGTACACCATCCGCCTCCGCGAGGTGCCTGCACACACCGTATTTCATATGCTCGCCCCTGACCTCTATCGAGCTGTTGGATATTATGACAGGGCATCCCAGGAAGCTTTCGGAGAACCCCAGCTCTACACACTGCTTGAGGTAACCTTCCTCCGTATTCCTGGGACTGCTGTACTTGACCGGGGAATCGAACAGGAACGGCTTTGCACCCAGCGATATTAGCGCGTCCACGACCTTCTTGACAAAGGCGGGCTTCAGGTGGTTGGGATTCTCCTTCTCACCCATGTGCAGCTTTATCGCTACCTTGTCGCCCTTCTCGAAGACCTTGCCCGCCTCTTCCCTGAACCTCTTCAGGAACCTCTTGTCATTGTCAGCGAAATACAAGTCTGCCACGTCATTCCCCCCTTTCCTTGAGCAGTTCCTTCTCTTCTGGCGTGAGCTTCATGATTATGCTCTCCAGCCCCTCTATATCCGAGTCCCTGAGGAAGTTCTCCAGTGTGTCCCCTTCGTTAACGTTCTTCCCTACGATTACGCTGTCCATGGACAGGGCGACCCTCTCCCCGGTCTTCGCCTCCTTGACGTTGTCCCCCTGTGACTGGATCTCCCTTATCTCACCTATCTTCTTTCCCGTCTTGGTGTTGACCATCCTGTAGCCGGGCTTTATTATACCCTTCTCTACCTCCACACCGAAGACAGCCGGTTTCTTCTGCCTGAAGACAAACCCTTTCAGGACCCTTACCCTGCCGGGCCTAGTGACGCTCTCCATTGTCCTTTCCTCTTCCCTTTTCTTCCTGTCATTTACCCACTGGTCGTACATGTCCACCAGCCTGTATATTATGTCCGAGTGAAACAGGGATATCCTGTTGTCCTCTGCCAGCTTCTTTATCTCCGGCGATATCTTGACATTGAATGCGAATATCAAGGGATCATCCTGGGCCTTCATCTCGTTTATGTCAGCCCTGGTCACCGTGCCCACATGGGCCTTCCTTATGGGTATCTCCATCTCCCTAAACGTCTTGGTAAGCGCCTCCAATGAGCCGAGCGTATCAGCCCTGACCAGCGCGCCCTCACTCTCTGTCTCTATCTCGACCTCCTCTATCTCGGCTTCCACTTCCTCTGCTGCCTTGTCTATGCTGTCCTTGTCCTGGACCGCCCTGACGGGCGACCCCGCTATCACGCTCTCCATCCCAGGTGCCGCTATCTTTATGCCTGCGGCCGCTGTGACGGATTCTACGCTCTTGAAGTCCTTCTCGAGCCTTATCTCCTTGAGCGGGTTGGGCTTGAGGAGCGCCTTTACCCTGGTCTTTATTATCTTGTCCGGGCCGAGCCCCCCTATTATTAGGTGGTCCCCGCGCCTTATCTGGCCGTCATACAGTATCACATCGGCGGTCGTGCCAAGGCCTGTGAACTCCTTAACCTCAAGGACCGTGCCCTTACCCTCACCCTTCCTTATCTCAAGCCCCCTCTTAAGGTATCTCTGCGCTATTCCCGCAAGTATCATGAGAAGGTCAGGCACGCCTTCGCCCGTTATGCCGGATACAGGCACCACTGCCACCTGCTCTGAATAATCCATTACCCTGTCATACCTCTCCGACCGGAAGCCCCTGGATGAGAGCTCCCCTATGACCCTGTACATCTTGTTGTCTATGTCCTCTTTCACCCTGTCGCTTTGGTCGTTGTAAGAGTTGATGAAGCAGGCATTCTCGTTCGGGTTCCACCCCGTGACTTTGTCCACCTTGGTCAGTGCGACGACGAACGGGGTCTTGAACTGCTTCAGGTAGTTCAGGCTCTCTTCTGTCTGCGGCTGGAAGCCCTCGTTTATGTCAACTATGAGGACTGCCAGGTCGGCTATGGCGCCGCCCCTCTTCCTCAGCGTGGTGAAGGCCTCGTGTCCCGGGGTGTCTATCCAAAGCAGACCGGGTATGGTGAGCTCTATGTTCATTGCCTTCAGGAGGTCACCACACATTGCCTTTATGTTCTTAGAAGGTATGTAGCTGGCTGATGTGTGCTGCGTTATGGCACCGGCTTCCGTCTTAACGACGGCGCTTCCCCTGATCTTGTCAAGCAAAGTAGTCTTGCCGTGGTCGACGTGACCAAGCATTACCAGTATCGGGGATCGCGTTGCCATAAAACCACCGCATATTACATATAACCTGTAGCTGACAAATAAATAGATACCTCTAAAGCGGCTTCCGCCCCGCTTCTTGTTTCAGCTCTCGCCGTTCAGCGACCTTTCTATTGATAGCCTGTCCATCTCGTTGAGCTCCCTGCCTGTGAGAACCTTCGCCCACACGTCCGGGCTGTAGAACCTCACGTAGTCGCTCAGTGCGATGGCTTCCCTGTACATATCAGGGCTCCCGGTGGGCACGAAGACGTCAGCTATGTTGTCCGACCCCAGCCTTACCGGTATTCCCCGGACCAGCATTTCGGGTACCCTCGCTATGCTGTTGTGTGTCGGTGCCGATATCCGCCTGTTCTGCTTCATGGATATTGCGGCGGTCGGACAGCACACCACGCCTATGTTGCACTCGCACATGCCGTCCAGAAGGTCCCTGAATCTGGCATCGTCGTATGCTGACGGTGATATGGAATGCACTGCCCATACCAGAGGCATGCCGTCCTTCACCCTCTTCTCAGGCGGTATGCAGTAGTCCACCGCGTGGACCAGCTCCTCTGTGCCGCTCTCTGACGGGTCGTTCGCCTGGTCTACGTGGACCTGGACCATCTTGTCCAGCTCTACCGCGAGATGTAGTATCCTTCTGAGGTGCTCCTTGTAGCCGATGTGGCCTTCCTTCACATCCCTCTCCGGGAGGGCTCCCATGAAGTCCGCGTCCCTGGAAGCCTCCTCGAAGACGTTCCACCTCTCCGGCTCACTGTCCTTGAAGCCGAATATAGGATGCGTGCCTATCCTGAAGTCTATGGTGCCCGCATACTTGTCCTTCAGCTCCATTGCGATGTCCAGCGCTCCCCTTCCTACGTTGTCTGCTGTAGTGTCAACCATGGAGTAGACCGTGGAAACGTCGAAGTCCTCTGCCATCGCCTTGAGCAGGTTGTCCATCCTCCTCTTCAGGTCTTCAGTTGAATAGGCTGGCCCCCTGTGAAGGTCGCCGGCGAGGTTCTGCTTCACTCTCAGCGGATAGGAAGAGGCCGACATAGGGTCTATGCCGACATGTTCCAGGTATCTCCTGTCCAGCGTCTCAGCCCTGTCAAGGTGGGCATGGAAGTTGACGGCTCCGCCCATGTCCCTGACAAGCTGTTTCAGGTCTGACTGGAATTTGGTGCTATATGCCATGCTTACCTCCCTTTCTTTAAGGGGAGGCACAAAAAGAACCCTTCTATTATTAGATGCGAAAAAATAAAAGCTTTCGCTCCAATATATCATCATGGGAATCCGTGCGAGATACGGGACAACATCCTCTTCTAGCTGTATCTCTATGTGCTCCTGCTGAGCACTTCACTGGTTCCCTTTCTCGTTTTGCCCGCGGCGTTGAATAACGGAGGTGTTTCTTGTGCTTGAGGAAAGGTTCTGGGATGAGTATAGAGGCCGTTTCGGTGAGCCTGACCTGCCCATGGACGACCTGGGGAGGGCCATTGTCCGTGTCAGGGTCGAGGAGAACGGGACAGCAGAGGAATTCGAAATAGAAGGCGGCGGATACCGCTGGGACTACCACATGCCGGGCTCTGGGATGAGCCGCGTGCAACTAATATTAAACGAGCTGGGCAAATATAATATCAAAGGCAGAATAGTCATGGAGAGATGGTGAGATGCTCGACATAAAGCAAATCAGGGAGAACCTGAAGGATGTTGAGGAGAACCTCAGCCGAAGGAAGGACCCCGAAGTCATGAAGAGGCTGAAGGAGCTGGTGGCAGCCGACAGCAGCATGAGGAATACCATAAAGAAGGTGGAGAAGCTGAAGCACGAGAAGAACGTGGTCACCAGGGAGATAGCGGCCACCAGGGACAAATCGGAGAAGAAAAAGAAGATAGGGCGCATGCGGAGCATCGGCAGCGAAATAGAAGAGCTGGACAAGAAAAGGGAACAATTGGAGAAGAACGTAAAGACGCTGCTTATGGGCCTGCCCAACCTGCTTCACGAGTCAGTGCCTTACGGGGAGGGCGAGGAAGGGAATGTCAAGGAAAGGGAATGGGGCAAGAAGCCCGAGTTTGGGTTCAAGCCCCTCGACCACATAGACCTGGCAGTTCCCAGGGGCATGATAGATATTGAGAGGGCAGCCAAAATAAGCGGGGCAAGGTTCTTCTTCCTCAAGGGCGAGGCAGCGCTGCTTGATTTTGCGCTCATGCATTATGCCATGGACTTCATGCACCAGAGAG
>QMZP01000036.1 GCA_003663225.1 Candidatus Aenigmatarchaeota archaeon
GGCAAACTGCAAGCCCAAGCTGACCCCCGAGACCGGCAAGGTACTCAAGGACTTCTACCTCAAGACGAGGAAGAAGGCGGAGGGGGGGTACGCACCTATACCCATAACACTCAGGCAGTTCGAGGCGCTAATAAGGCTCTCAGAGGCTTCTGCGAAGATACAGCTGAGCGACTACATAAGAAAGGAGGACACCCAGCGTGCCATAAGGCTGATGCAGTTTTCCCTGAGGCAGCTTGGATATGACCCGGAGACCGGCTCAATAGACATAGACAAGAGCGAGGGCGCTACCAGCTACAGTGAGCGGTCCAAGCTCAGAGTGGTCCTTGACATAATAACCGACCTTTCCCAGAAGAAGAAGGAGATACCCTTGAAAGAGCTACAGGACGCCGCCAAGAAGGAAGGTATAGAGAACATAGAGGAGCTCATAGAGAGGCTAAAGAGGGAGGGAATGCTGTTCGAGCCCAGCCCCGGTTTCGTGCAGAAGATATGATGAACCATGCATCCATTAGGCTTAAAAAACTTTTTTTCAAATAGTTTCTATGGCACGCATAATAGGTGACTACACCGGCACCACTTGGGAAGACTTCTTGGTTCTTCCGGGCATGCCGCCCGAGGATTCTGACCTTACGCCCGAGGACGTCGACCTTTCAAGCGAAATATGCGGCGTGAAGCTCAAGCTGCCTTTCATGACGGCCGCGATGCGGTCAGTGACCGGAAAGGATTTGGCTCTCGCTGCAGGCAAGCTGGGCATGATGGCCGTGGCTCCCAGGGGACTCACTGTCGACAGGGAAGTCGATATAGTGAAGTATGTCAAGGACAACGCTGTCGAAGTCGGGGACATAGAATCCGAATACGACCCGACCACGGTAAGGGACGATGACACCTTGAACACGGCTTTGCAGAGGGCGCGTAAGACGGGCCACAGCAACATACCCGTTGTCACGCGCAAGTCCGACTTTGTAGGCATGTTCCATTACAAACCCTCCAGGCACGACAACATGGAACCCGGCACCCCGATAACAGACATCATGAAGAAGTATAACGGGAACGGCAACATGCCCGTATGCCGGAGCGGCATGGGCGACGAGGAGATAAAGAGGTACATGGACGAAAACGACCTCAGGATGGTCCCGGTCATAGACGAGGTCGGCAGGCTGGACCGGCTGGTCTTCAAGCAGAGGGATGATGCATACAAAGTAGGCGCGGCAGTGGACACGCACCCCGGCTGGGAGAAAAGGGCAGAGAAGCTCATAGAGGCAGGAGCCGACATAATATTCATAGACACATCAGACGCGCACAAGAAGTTCGCGGGCGACCTTCTCGAGAAATACAAGAAGCTCTTCTCCAAGGGCCCGCCTATATGCGGAGGCAACGTCGTTACACCCGACGGGTTCCAATACCTGGTAGACCATGGGGCGGATGCAGTGAAGCTTGGGATGGGGCCGGGCTCGATATGCAGCACGAACGACGTTCTCGGCGTCGGGGCCCCGCCGTTCTGGTCGCTGGTTGAGGTAGCGAACAGAAGGGATGAATATGCCAGGGGCGGTCATTACGTTCCGCTGATAGCGGACGGTGGCATAGAAGGCACCAGTGACATTATTGTGGCTTTGTCGAAAGGGGATTTTATAATGGGCGGCAGGTTGTATGTGTGCTTCTTGGAATCAGAGGCTGAGAGGATGGACAGGCACGGCAAGATATACCCCAAAGGCATGCTTAGCGAGGACGAGATAATGGCGATGAAGATATTCGGGGAAGGCTCCAGGGAGGCGAGGCAAACCACAGGCAACATGAGGCGGTATGCAGCGCCCAATTCTAAGGAAGGCATCTCCACGATCCAGGGAGTGAGCGGTTGGGTTCCCTACCAGGGCCGCTTCAAGCCCGGTGTGGAAAGGCAAGCTATGGCAGTAAAGGAAGGCATATATCATTCGGGTGCTGTAGATCTGCCAACCTATAGGGAGAAAGCGGTGCTTATCAGAACTTCTGAAAAGGCAAAAGGAACGTCAAGCCCGCACGGCATAGACCTTATAGGGGACTGATTCTTGCAACAATTAAATATCACCTTGGGCAATAATTAATCATGCAATGCCCCAAGTGCGGGGGAGAGGCATACCTCGTTGACGAAGACCTTGTCCAGGTGCTCGAGAACGTGGACCCGCCGAAGATAATAGCGAAGGCCATATACCAGTGCAGGTCGTGCGGCGAGAAGTTCACGCGCCTGATAAGCGAAGACCTCAGCGCCAAGAAGAAGCAGGCCGAGCCATCACAGCCCGCGCAAAAGGCGCAGGGATACCCCGGCGAGGGCATTGCAGGTGTAAGCCAGGAGACCAAGGACAAGATAGACAACCTCAGGTTCTTCTGAATGGTATTGCACGGAGTAAAGCTTAATGCTAACTGCATCAACATCAGGGCCATCTGGGCTATCCTGGGATAGTCCCGCGAACCCGCGTCAGACAGGAAACGGCATCTTGCGCCCGTTAGGGTGACGGTGCTGTCATATTCTTATTATGACCTCTAACCAAGGAGGAGCCATCATAATCACACTACGCATGGAATAAAGAGCAGACCGAAGTACAACGTAGTGAACTTCGGTGTTATGCTCCTGGCGATACTAGGCATGATAGCATTCGTTGCTTACCAGCTGTTGTTAACTTTGGGCTGATATAGCCCGTGAAAGGAGAATGATATGAAAAGCCTGTTGTTAGCCCTGCCGGCTTTGCTGTTCAGCCTGCCGGCACATGCCGGAATGTATAAGCCTTCCCTTGAGATAGGCTCATACTCAGGGGAAGCACCCGGAACATTCAGCCTGCCCGTGACAGCCTGCTTCGAGCAAGGAGACCCGAGCCCGTCCTTCGAGCTGTTCGCGTATGAGATATACCTGGACATAACGCCACTCGACGGCCAGCCGGCGGATAGCCTTGAGCTGCTAGGCACCACTGAATGCATATTCAGCTCGAACCACAGGGATATCCTCACAGTGGAAGTCGGCGGCGGCATAGCAGCGAGCATAAGCACCATGCAACCGGGGCCTGTAACAGTGGGACCCGGTGACGTCATATTCACCATGGAGTTCTGGTGCGACGAAAGCGCGCATGGGAGGTATGGCGTGTCCATAGATACGGACACATCATTCCTTGTGTCGGACGGGTTCGCCGGCACGACCGTGGATTACGTCACTTCTGACGGGATGGTCACGATCCCTGAGCCATGCACGCTGCTGCTGATGTGTGTTGGTGCTGGCTTCATGGCAGGAAGGAAGTGCAACTGACTGTTGGTGGGGGTTTCTATTCACGGATACCCCCTTCTTTGTCCTGTCAACTAAAAGGGATATATACCATCCTAATTTAAAATTTTCCCACAAATATCAAAACGGTAATATGCACAAACAAATGAGCATGTTCGGTGACAACGGCGACAATGAGATAGTGCCCTTGCTCTCAGATGAGGATGTGCTTGACAAGCGCTCCGAATATACGCAAAAAAGGCATGACGGCAAGAGGGTGATAGCCTGGGTGACCGGGGTGTCCGGATGCGGACGCAGGGAATACGTCAAGCTTCAGCAGCAGCTCACCCGCGCCAACGGCGAGCACTTCGAAGTGCTGGATGGGGCCTATTTCATGCGAAAGACTGTCAAGGATTCCGGCATGAGCATGAACTGGGACAACATACTCGACGTCAGGATGGATACGCTCCAGGACATACGCAGAAAGGCGTACAGGGAGATGGCTGACATAATACGGGACAACGGTGATGTGGATTTCGCCGTGCTCAGCCACGGCGTCTTTGACTGGCACAACATGGTCATCCCCGGCTATGACCCCTCGACGTTCGAGGGCGATATGAAGCCTGACATATGCATAAACGTGATGGACAACGAGGAATTCGTCTCCCAGGAGCTAAACCGGCGCACGCAGTGGAAGGACCAGGGCATGACACCTGAGAGGGCCATGAGATGGCTGAGCGAGGAGTTCAACGAGACAAAGAACATGGCAGACAGGGTGGGCGTCCCATGGTACGTGATAACGAGGTATATGGCGCCCACTACCATGTACATGCTGCTCTACCACCCGGAGAGACCGTGGGTATACTACGCCCAGCAGATGACCCACGCCGATGACGATGCTTACGACGAGGCGGATGCGCTGTTCTGCAAGCTTGTGCGCATGTTCGCGGTCACCAACCCAAAGGGATATGAGATACTGGGCTATGGTATGAATGACTCAACGTGCTATTTCACTGACCACAGGGATACGCAGGGCTTCGTGCAGCAGAACGACATGACCATTGCCTTCCACCAGAATGCTGACGGCTACAACAGGAGGCTCAGGGACTTCGCTGACAGGCACGGGCTCGAACCGGAGGCGGCAGAGGAGCTGATGGCGCTCGCAGGCAGGGGTCCAGCACCGTCGGCCGGCGTGATGGCAGAGCTTTCCGACGCAAGGGGCTCGGGCAAGGACACATACACGATATGGCCTTCCGATTACTTCTCCCCGTTCATAAGGAGCAAGTCAAAGCGCATATTCAAGACACCTGACGAATGCATGGAATTCCTTGTAGAGGAGTACGGGCCCCCGCTGGGGATACAAATACCCAAGCACGTCATGGATGACGCGTTCTGTCCGCATGGGAGGAAAAGGATACTGCCGCCGAACGCATACAGTTTATAATCCAGCCATGACAAACCATTTCAACAAGGGAAGGACAGTGATGGCCGGAAGTGCCAACATAGAGAAGACGGCAGTTCCTGTGTTGATAGCGAAGCCCGGGGCCACCACGGACGGGCTCAGACCCATGAAGTCATACCTCAGGCATCCTATAAGCGGATCAAGGGCTAACAATGGGTATGCCAATCCATAAGAACCACCAATACATGGCTGATTCTGGGATAAACGATAACTTTAAATATGAGAATGAACAATCTATATACCATAATGTAAAAACAATTCAGCGGAGTGAAAACATGGAAAACTTGGATGAACCCATGGAAGAGCTTCAGGCGCTCATAGGAGAGGACCTGGAAAAGTACCATGAAGAGAAAATAAAGAGGGACCTGGGTGAGGAGCATAATCCTAAGCCGGGGATGAAGAAGATGAAGATACCGCAGGCATTGCTGCGCCAGTACTTCGAGCTGAACTGAGATGGTAACTATGAGGCGCGACCCGATAGAGATAATGGAGCGGATGCTGAAGGTATTGGAAAGCGGCAGATGCTTCTCCATAAACGAGCTGGCGAACGAGACGGGTCTGCACAACGTGACAGTCAAGAAGTATATAGAGATAATAGAGATGGTGAGGAAAGAGCCTTCAGTGGAGGTAATAAAAACCAGGCACTCAATTATAATAAGGATTAACAGGTGAACCATGGAAGCGAAGAAAGGCACTAAGATGCTGCAGATAAACGTTATAGATTCGGGTCAGGGCAAGCTTGCCATAAACATAAGGAGGCACGGCTTCACTGACCCCGAGGTCATAGGCATACTTGAGATGGCAAAGACGCAGGTACAAAGGAACATAAAGACCAACATGGAGCAGAACAGCCGCTTCAAGTTCAGGCCGGACAAGAAGGACGATTAAGAATAAAACGGAGGATTCACAATATATAGGTGATTGCATGGCTGACAAGAAAGAGCCGGTGGTGCTCAAGGTCGGAGAGCTGATAGAGAGGGACGAGATAGGGAGAGGCATAGTCAGGATTGACGCCAAGACGATGCAGAAGATAGGAGTCAGGGAGGGCGATGTCATAGAGGTCTCTGCCAAGAGGAGCACCGGCGTAATCGCTGCCAGGTCATACCCGAGAGACATAGGCCTGGACATAGCGAGGATGGATGGTGTCACCAGGAAAAATATAGGAGTGAGCATAGGGGAAAACGTCAAGATATCCGCAGCCGAGGTCAAGGAAGCCAAGAAGGTGGTAATAGCGCCTGCGCAGAAGGGCATAAAGCTCCAGATGAACGCGGATCCGCTCAAGAACACGCTTTTCATGAGGCCGTTCTCGAAGGGCGACAAGCTGAGGGCACTCCCTGTTGTGAAGAACAGAGGGGACGACATGTTCCCCAGCGAAGACATATTCTCCGAATTCTTCGGGGGCAGCCCGTTCATGGGTCTCGGCCTCCCAAAGAACTTCGAGTTCGTTGTGGTAAACACCACGCCATCGGGCATAGTAAGGATAACAGAGAACACGGAGCTTGAGGTCAAGTCAGAAGCGGTCGAGATAGAGGAGAGGGAGATACCTACCATAACATACGAGGACATAGGAGGTCTTCACGAGGCCGCTGACAAGATACGGGAGATGGTGGAGCTTCCGCTGAGGCACCCCGAGCTGTTCACCAAGCTGGGCATAGACCCGCCCAAAGGCGTCCTGCTCTACGGCCCGCCAGGAAGCGGGAAGACGCTGCTTGCAAAGGCAGTGGCCAACGAATCGGGCGCTAACTTCTATTCCATAGCAGGCCCTGAGATAATGAACAAATTCTATGGGCAGTCCGAAGAGAACCTAAGGCAGAAGTTCGATGAGGCGCAGCAGAATGCGCCGGCGATAATATTCATAGACGAGATAGACTCCATAGCGCCCAAGAGGGAGGAAGTCACTGGTGAAGTGGAGAGAAGGGTGGTGTCGCAACTTCTCACTCTCATGGACGGGCTGAAGAGCAGAGGCAAGGTCATAGTTATAGCAGCCACCAACAGGCCGGATGCGCTCGACCCGGCACTCAGGCGAGGCGGCAGGTTCGACAGGGAGATAGAGATAGGGGTGCCTGACCAGAAGGGCAGGCTGGAGATACTGCAGATACATACCAGGAACATGCCGCTCTCCAAGAACGTTGACCTGAAGAAACTGGCGTCCATAACATACGGCTACGTGGGTGCTGACCTGGAAGCCATAGCAAAGGAGGCAGCGATGTCAGCCCTCAGGAGGAACCTGCCCGGCATATCATGGAAGAAGAGCGAGGAGCTCCCGGAGGATGTGCTGGAGAAGTTGCAAGTGACCAAGGATGATTTCAACAACGCGCTTAAGATGGTAGAGCCTTCTGCCATGAGGGAGGTCATGGTAGAGGTGCCGAACGTGAGATGGAAGGACGTGGGCGGCCTTGAGGATGTCAAGCAGCTGCTCAAGGAAGTGGTTGAATGGCCGCTGACGAA
>QMZP01000037.1 GCA_003663225.1 Candidatus Aenigmatarchaeota archaeon
CGCATGCTCTGCAAGGTGTGCTTCATGCGCCTCATCTGGTCCCTGTCACGCATGCTCATGGACATTGGCACGATAATGAAAGGCACAAGGAAGCCCATGAGCACGCCCCAAGCAACATGCACTCCCAGCATAAGGGACTGAAGGACCGCGACAGTTATGCACGTCGCTGGCGGAAACAGCTTGGACAGCGTGGACGCAAAATCCCGCATGCCGTGCCGTGCAAACAGCTCAACGACGACATAGAGCTGGAAGACCATGCCCAATGCTGTCAAGGCTGCTATCGCGGCTATCAGGATTGCGAACTGCCATGACCCCGCAGATGTCACGACCTTTTTGGAGCCATCGTTGCCAAGGGATATCCCCATCACAACCATGGTCGCGAAGAACCATATGATGCTGGTATTGGCAACAAAATGCCAGAGCGTGTCTATCCACCAGCACACCCTGTCATTTCGGACAGGTATCGAAGCGCCGATGCCCTGCCCCAGAAGCAGGCCTACCAACCCTATGATGATGGACACCAGCAGCAGGACTGTGACTTTCCATCCGAATTCTGCTAGCATCACTTTATCGACATCGATACCGACACCGAACCATTCGTTGCCTTTGTAGAAGGAAAGCAGCCCCAGCGATATGAAAGCGATGGAGCCGAATATCCTCATCAGGCCAAAGGATATGTGTTTGTTCATGCCATGCTCCTTCCTTAGCGGGTTGCTATCCGGGTTATTATCGATTTCGAGATTGGCAGCACGCACACCGTCAGCAGACCTGTGGATACGGTGCCTATGATGTCGCGCATTGTACCCTCCCTCAGGACCGTCCTGGCAGGCAGGTCTATGCTCGGTATGTAGAAATGCGAGAGCAGGAAGCCGCCAGCCAGGCCTATGATAAAGGCAACAGGAACAGTATGCATCTCCGCCACTGTCTTCGGCCCCGGGCCGCCGCTGAATGAAGGCGCTGGTATGCCATGCAGGTAATCAGGCCTTGTCACGAACCACAGGAATACGAGC
The DNA here is from genome assembly GCA_003663225.1 of Candidatus Aenigmatarchaeota archaeon. Taxonomy (GTDB): domain Archaea; phylum Aenigmatarchaeota; class Aenigmatarchaeia; order QMZP01; family QMZP01; genus QMZP01. The sequence goes on from QMZP01000037.1 coordinate 1,011, forward strand.
ACGCCAGCGGCTCCGCCGGCCAGCGTCCACGCCAGGAACCCGGTAAAGGCCAGGTTCGAATACTGCATGAAGACATCCCTGTCCTCCTGCGACATGTCCTTGGAGACGGGACCTGTGTACTCGAAGCTCCCCATGCAGGTCACAAAGCCCGCACAGGACCAGACCGCAGCTCCTATTAGAATGAAAACTATTATGGGTGTTGCTTTCATCGGGTTTTCTCCTTTCTCTTGCATCAGCAAGCTATCGGGTTATCAGGTTGGTACGCATCGAGACCGCGTATTCGGGGCCCTATGTTCGTCTTCCTTGCGCAGCATTGAAGCCATGTATATGCTAATATTCTCGCCACCGACCAAGTACAGGACGAGCCTGCGGTACCGGTATTCCATGTCAAATCCTCCATGATTGTCGCTGTGTCACCACAGCATGAACAAGGGGCCGTGGAAATATCCGCCTTCTTTGGTTGTGCCCAGATTCTGGCCGGTGCGGATGTCATAGCAGATGATGATGCCGGCGAGCTCATGGATGAAGAACATGAGCCATACCAGCACAGCGGGTATCAGTATGGCAATGAGGAATCCCGCATTACCAGACGTCCTGAACCCAATAGAGCCCAGGAGCAGTGAAAGCGCTATCACGCCTATCAGGGCATAGATGAGCTTGTCGAAAGACTCATTGGCTGCATAGAGTATGTTATTGAAACGCCTATTCATGGTTTGTCTCCTTTCGGGGTATGACTGAAGAAATCACCGTGCGGTTCCTGCTTTGCCTGTCTCGGGTGCCCGCACGGTTCCGTTTAACAGTTATCCTATGAACCTCATGGTACGGGATGCCTCCTAGGAGAGCATCCGGCCCTTATGGGATTGTTTTTTGTTGAGCATGAACTGGATAGCTATCCAATACATGTAACTACATATAAGTAAGTTTTTTAAGCGCGTTTCGCACCTCGGGTGCCATGCCGAGGCATTCCATGCAAACCGCGCGCATCTCGTCCGGCTCCAGCGGCTTCTCCATGGTGCGGATGCCCATGCCTGAAAGGACCTCTGTGTAATGCCCCACCCTGCCGGGTATAGTAAGCATTGCGCAGAAAGTTAAAACCCTTTTTAACACGGGAACGGAATATTAAATGGAAGCATGAACATAAGCATAGTCATCGTGGTATCAGGCCTCGTGGTCCTTACGGTGGCGCTGGTCCTGTTCTCCATGTTCGGGGCGGGCATGGCGCACATGAGGACCATAGCAGAGGCCGCAAACACATGCAAGGAGGAAGGCAGGGTCACGTGCGATACCGTGAACATGCTCCCATTGACATGGTTCACCCCGGGCATAAAGACAGAGCAGACCGGAAGCAACCCCCAGAGCTGCGCGGATGTCACCGGATGCGAGACGTGCAGCTGCGCGAAGTGCGTCGGAGGGCAGTGCGTTCCTGATTTCGAGCCCGTGAGCCCCATACCTGGCTTTGATGAAGAGCTCTGGAAGTAGCGGGGCGATAGCTTTTTAGTGTGCTTTATAAAGTATAAACGGTAAAGCAGAGCGTGGTATGCATGACAGAGCTGAATTTCGACCCGAAGAAGGGCATATGGTGCGAGGACGAAGAAGGGCTTGAGAAGCTCGAGAAAAACCACTTCGGGGAGAAGGAGAAGAACAGGATATGGCTTGATATAGAGGAGGCGCTGTTCCTCATGAATTTCCAGAACGCTGTATGCAAGGGCTCCACGGGCAAGGAGATTGGATTTAATGAGCTGGCTTCCCATTATGCTGACAAGGAGCCAAGGCTCTTCATAAGGTATAACGCCTACAGGGACTGGAGGGACCGCGGCCTGGTCGCGAGGAGGATGAAAGGGATAAAGAAGGGGCAGGGCAAGAAGGGCTGGAAGAGGTATCCTGCCAAGGACATGAAGCTGAAGAGGCTCAAGGCAAAGGCTGTCTGGTACCCTGATTCACTGTTCTCGGTGATAGAGGACAAGAAGACGGGGAAAAACCTGTTCGATGACCACTGGATAGGCCAGCTGGGCATATACAAGCAGAACAGGGGAGACCTGCTGAAGCTCAACTTCATAGAGACCATATTCCTGTCAAAGCATGCCGGTCTTGATGTGACTGATTCCGTCACAGGGAAGAACATGAAGCCTGAAGACATACTCAAGTTCGTAGTGGGCAAGAGGGAGTACGCGAAACAGCTGTATGAAATATATGAAGACTGGAGGCTCAAGGGTTACGTGGTCAAGACTGGCTTCAAGTTCGGATCACATTTCAGGATATACTTCCCGGGGGCGAACCCAACCAAGAGCGACAAATGGGTGCACTCAAAGCACGTACTCCACGTTTTCCCCAAGGACCAGAAGCTCCTCATATCAGAGTGGTCCAGGGCAGTCAGGGTGGCACACGGCGTCAAGAAGACGTTCCTCCTCGGCATACCCGAGATGAAGAAGCCTGACTACATAGACTACCCTGTCGACTTCCTGGCTTACAGGAGGAAGAAAGAAGGGACGAACTGGGTAAGGGAGACCCCGGAGGACCGCCCGAGGTACCTGCTGGTAGCAGTGTCAGAGGACGAGCACATAGGCGGGATAGAGTTGGCATCACTGCTTAGGATGGCACAGACGCTGGGCCTGGAACTGCTGCTGTCCATAAGCGACAGGGAGACAGCAATAACGTATTATGTCCTGAAAAGGGTGGTGCTGCCCGGCTCTGGTTACGAGTATTACGAGATAGAGTGGATGAAGCCCTAGAACTTCCCCTGGTGGTTTGAGTTTAGGCTCTTTGATCCGTAGACCCTTTCTACGGCGCCCTTGACAGGATAAAGCGTCACTATAGCCATTGGCTTCGACCTGTCTATCGGCCCCCAGTTGGAATAGACCTGCATCATTAGGTTCCCTTCATATCCGGGGTCAACCAGCCCGGCAAAGCAAGAGTGCATGAGGCTCTGGTTGTGCCAGAGATGCTGGCACATGGTGCCTTCGACTATGCCCGCCACCTTCTCTGTGAACCTGAAGCGCTCCCTGCTCCTGACGAGATAGGCTCTGCCGGGAGGCAGCACGTCATCATCAACGCGGTCGAAGCACCCATCGACATCGACACCGCTGCCCGGCGACAGCGTCACCCCGTCCTTAGGGGCGTAGACATCTCCGGCAAACATGACCATGCTCCCGCACATGCCGCACCTCATAGTCTCTTCTGACACATCAAGATAGCCGCCGGATACCGCCTCGTCCGGGCTTATGGGCCCGTCACCGTCCATGTCGAACATGACTACCTGGCATATCCTGTCCCCACGCAGGAGCTTTGTCCCTGCGTGCGGCCGGAACGCATACCTCACGTGCTCTGGCATCCGGGACCTTCTCATCATGCTGTAATCGCTTCCGGAAAAACCGAACCCTGCCCCCTCGACTAACGCCCGTCCCATCCTGCTCCTCTGGACCGCTATCCCCGAGATGCCTTCGGGCATCCTTAGGCGCTCAATGGTCTCGAGCAGGCGGTAATCGCCCGGCGCTATGACCATATCATCGCCGAACTCCACCTCATCAATGTAATCGTCCTCTTTGAACGGCTCTTGCAGTCGTATGCAATCCAGCCCGGGCTTCTGGGCGTACGCCTTGCCCAGCCTGAGGTCGACACTTACCGGCTGTATGGAGCCGTCTTCGGGCAGCGGGTCTATCACAAGGTCGCCCGAATCTAGAAGCCTCCTTATCTCAGAGTCCGCCAGCACCCGCATGAGTGAGAATTGAATGGAAAAAATAAAAACACCGGCTCTTTATAAGTTTCCATACAGTTAGGGCATATACTTAAGGCCATGCTTTTGCGTGGCATACTCATACTTCGAGTACGGCAAGCTGGAGTCAGCCCAAGAGCCATCCCATAACGCTGTCTTCTAACAACTGGGGCAGCGTGGTGTTAGTGACATGGTAATAGCCGTGGAATTTGCCTTCAACGAGTATGAACTTCTTTGGGGGCTTCGCGAATCCATATGTCCTTTTTGCTACTTCAGGGCTTATCACCCAGTCCCCGGTTCCGTGTATCATTAGTATCTTCCTAGGGCTGATTTCCCCTATATATGAATCAGGGTCTATATAGGCAAGGAAGTCCGTCATGTTCTGATAAGGCGTCTCCGGGAGACCATAACCTGAAGTGCTTATCAGCAGCAGCCCCTTGACGCCCCTTTCTATGGCACCAGCTATTATTGCCTGCCTGCCGCCCATGCTCTCCCCCTCAAGATATACGCCTTTTGTCTCGGGCCTGGAGAGCAGCAGGTCATACGCTGCCAGTGCATCATATACCATCATGCTCTGGGTGGTCTCCCTGCCTGCTGCCCATGTGGCGAAATTTTCCTTAAGGCTCGGCACAGAGCCTCCTGTCTCGCCTATGCCGCGCTGGTCTATGGCAAGCGTGATGAATCCCATGCTGTTAAGCTTGTTGCCCAGCCATTTCTGCTCGCTCTCCTTCGTTATGCTGTCAGCCGGCAGAAGCACGAAGGCATCACACGGTCTGTCCTCTTTGCAGGAGTGCGGCACGGATAGCAGCCCGTATATCGTGGCTCCCCTGCTCTGGTATGCCACCTTATAGACTTCAGCATATTCTGTAGTGTTGAAATCATCGATTGTATAATACGGGTCGGGCCTGCTGGCATAATCCGCCCCAGGGACAGGATATATGCTGTTCTGCAGGCAACCGCTCGCTGCCAGCACCATGATGAGGGCGGCTAGGACAGTCTTTTCGTTCATATTAATCATTGAAACAGCCCAATAAAAGAATTACATGTTCCTCAGCTTGGGCGAAGAGAAGAACAGCCCCTGGACGACATGGTCGGGGTCGTCCCTGAGGAATACAATGGAGACCATGACAGGGTCCTCTTTCTCGAACTCTGCGCTGTATATGACCTTTACATACTCTCCGGTAGAGTCAGTGTACCAGTAGGCTTCAGTGCTCTTGCCTAGTGACCTGAATTCGCCTATGAGGGGTATCATGTCCATCCTCATGTCCTGCAACTTCTCCTCTGTTATGCTCTGCAGCATCTGCTCAGAAAATGCGTCGCTGAACTGGACATAATCACCGGTATTGAATCCCATGAGTATGCCTTCTGCAATCGGGCTGGCGTAGCCGAGCACAGAGGCCCTCTCCTCCCCCTTCAGCTCCTTGTCTGCCGGCTGCAGTGTGCACCCTGATACCAGAATTACTGAAAGCAACACAGCAGCCAGGGTTGCCATGCTCTTGTCCATGCTCTATATTTGACCAGATGCCTTATAACCTTGAACATACAAAGAGTGGAAAGTGGGCTTTTTACCCCACAATTTATAAAGGTGCTCTGCCATATAATTAGTATAGGAGTTCTGGTGACAGGATTTCGTTTATATTAAGCACCAAGAAAGCCGCGCTTTCTAGGTTGGTTCAATAAGGAGATAGGTATATATGTCGTGGATGTGTGTCGGGTGCTCAACGCAGCACCATGATGGTATGGACGGCATGGGCTTCGGCCTGTGCAAGACTTGCGCAGACAAGGCCAGGGCAAAGAAGGCAAAGGAAAAGGCCGCGATGCTAGCTGCAAGGAAGAAGAAAAAGAACTGATTCGTCTTTTTGTTACATAGCAGTAGTAGGAAATATGGGGTTTTCTATGCTACCAAGAATCCCCACCACGGGGTTTCTGTAGCCACCACCTGGTTCGTCTCAGCGTCAAGGCTGGCGTTCACTTCCATCTCAACGGGCAGGAAGAACAGCAGGTTCCCCTTCTTCAGGCCGTTCACGCTGTACACCAGCTTTCCTGATTGCTCTTTGAGCACTATCCTCTTCACGTTGAGTGCCTTTATCACTTCCTTTGCCCGCTCGCTGGCCTGTTCCGGAAGTACCTTTAGCTTGGTGTTGCCCACCGTCATGGTGGAGTTCTCTATGGTTACGTTGAGCTCTGTTTCCACGGTGGTATTGCCTGACCTTATCTCTATCCTGTTCCTCTCCCTGTTCATTATGGACACATTCGCGTTCTTCTCATTGGCGCGAACAATAGCCTCCACCGCCATGGTGTCAACCGACACCGGGGTTTCTCCTGCATTGCCTATCACCTTGGCCACCCGGTTCC
>QMZP01000038.1 GCA_003663225.1 Candidatus Aenigmatarchaeota archaeon
ACGTAGGAAAGCCCGGAGAATGCCTTCTTGTTGCCTTGTCGTATGGACTTCATGAAATCAGACTGCAGCCTCAGGAGCTCCTTCTTGGACGCGTATTTCCTGCTTATGTAGCCTGCCTTGCGCAGGCTGTCTATGCGCTTCCTGTACACGCCGTCTATGAGCGACTTTATCCGCAGGAAACTCTCTGGCAGGTCAACGTATACCCATTCCACTTCCTTCTCTTTTATGTAAGGCACAACGTCGCTGTCATGCTCTGTCCTTACCTCGACCGCGTCTATGCCGAGGTTCTTGCATATCTCCATTATCTTCTCGTTGCTCCCGCCCGGGCTCGCTGTCAGGCCGAGTATCCTGGGGTTCCTGGCGTTGTTCAGGTACTTCTTAGCTACATAAGGATATGAGTACCTGCCCACGGAATGGTGGGCCTCGTCCGTAACAAGCAGCGAGAAGTCCTCAAGTGAAAGGCGCCCCCTCTCCAGGTCCTTCTGTATGGTCTGCGGCGTGGCGAATACCAGCCTCTTCTCCTTGTAAAGGCATTCCCTCTCATGCGGTGGCGTAAGGCCTGTCACCACCTGGAAATCGTCATCAGGCAGGTTCAGGAACTGCTTGAACTTCCGGAAGGGCTGGTCGGTCAGGGGGCGGGTCGGCGCCATGACAAGCACCTTTGAGCCCGGGTATGCATGGAGCCTGTGCGCCGCGAGCATTATGGCTATGTTCGTCTTACCCAGCGCTGTGGGCAACACGCACAGCAGGTGCTTCTTAGCAGCAGCTCCCAGCATCGATTCCTGGTATATCCTTGCTTCCATCGTGTTTGGCTTTATCAGCGGGTGCTTCACATATTTCTTTTCCATGCTATCTCGTTAGGCTTTTATTGTAACCAGGCAATATATTATATATGGCCAAGACCGTTGTCGGTATAACAGAGAGTGTCACGATAATAGCAGGCAAGAACGTGAAGACTTATGCCGTGTTCGATACAGGCGCCAGGCTGACATCGATAGACATAAAGCTGGCGGGTGAGGCTCAGGTCGGGCCCATAATAAGGACCACAAAGGTCAAGAACCCTTCCCTGAAGGTGAAGACCACCAGGCCTGTGGTACTTATAAAGGTCAGGATAAAGGGCAAGGTATACGAATGCGAGGCGAACATACAGGACCGCTCCCACATGACCGCGCCGATGATAATAGGGCGCAATGTCATAGCAGGCAATTTCATAGTGGATGCATCCAAGAACCTGAAGAAGTTCAATGAGATGCGCAGGCTGAAGGGCATGCCAGAGTCCCATGGGATAAGAAGGATAGCAGATTTCTCGGGCGGCAAAGGGACCAAGAAATAATCTTTTTATTTCTCCAATTCAAATTAAACCATGCCTTCTAAGGAAAATTCAGGGGATAGTAAGCCGAGCTTCAAGTCGCTTGCAAAGAAGAGCGAGGAGCACGAGTTCTACAACAACATACCCAAGGGATACACCAAGGGGGGGACGAAGTACATAATCGTCACAGGCTCTGTCATATCAGGCGTGGGCAAGGGCACTTTCACGTCATCGCTCGGCAACCTTCTCTCATTGTACCACGGCTTCAAGGTGGCGCCTGTCAAGTTTGACGGCTACCTCAATTTCGATGCCGGAACCCTTAACCCATACAGGCACGGCGAAGTCTTTGTTCTCGACGACGGGACGGAATGCGACCTCGACCTGGGAAGCTACGAGAGGATGCTGAACAAGGGGCTGTCCAAGGACAACTATCTGACGGCCGGAAAGATATTCAAGACCATAATAGACAAGGAGAGGGCAGGCAAGTACCTGGGAAGGGACGTGCAGTTCATACCCCATGTAACAGGGGAGATAAAGAACTTTCTAAGGAACCTGTCTGTAAAGAGGGATGCTAACATCGTGATAGTGGAAGTAGGCGGTACAATAGGCGACATAGAGAACGCGTACTTCCTTGAGGCGATGCGGGAGCTCGCGCACGAGGAAGGCAAGGAGAACGTATGCTTCATAAACGTGGTCTACATACTCGAGCCAGGCTCTCTCGGCGAGCAGAAGAGCAAGGCCGCCCAGCTCGGTCTGAGGACGCTGATGGGCCTGGGCGTGCAGCCTGATATCGTGGTTTGCAGGAGCGAGCGGCCACTGAACAGGAGTGTGCAGGAGAAGATAAGCATATACTCCAACGTCCCTGTCAAGAGGGTTATAAACTCAAGGGACGTGGGTGATATACATGCCATACCACTGTTCCTCAAGGATGTTGGCGTTGACCAGGAAGTCATAGAGATACTCGGTCTAAAGGGGCGCGCCCGGGCATGCACCAAGGAATTCGAAAAATGGGAAGAGCTTGTCAGCAAGATAAAGTCAGATGGAAAGAAGAAAGTGAAGATAGGCATAACAGGCAAATACACGGCAGTGCATGATTCATACATCAGCATACTCAAGGCGCTGGAGCACACCGCCCCGTACCTTGGAGCCAGCATAGATGTCAGGTGGATAGAGACTACCAACACCGAAAAGGCAGCCAAGGAGGTCGAGGGCCTGGACGGCATAATAGTGCCTGGCGGCTTCGGCTCACGGGGTTCTGAGGGCAAGATAGCGTGCATAAAGTACGCCAGGGAGAACAACGTGCCTTTCCTCGGCCTGTGCTTCGGGTTCCAGATGGCTGTCCTGGAATATGCCAGGAACGTTGCTAAGCTGGGCTGCGCTGCCAGCACAGAGATAGATACCGATACCAAGGAACCGGTGATATGCATACTACCTGAACAGGAAGAGGTCGCCGGGCTGGGCGGTACCATGAGGCTGGGCGGCTACGACATGATGGTGAAGGAAGGGACGCTGGCGCACAAGCTGTATGGCAGCACCAAGATACGGGAGAGGTTCAGGCACAGGTTCAATGTCAACACCAAGTACATAGACAAGCTGGAGGAGGCCGGCATGGTGTTCTCTGGCATGGCCCCGCAGAAGAGGATAATGCAGATACTGGAGCTGCCCGGGCACAAGTTCTTCTTCGCAACGCAGTACCACCCTGAATTCACGTCACGGCCGCTTTCACCGAGCCCTGTGTTCAGGGGCTTCTTAGAGGCATGCCTTGAAGGCAAATAGCTTTATAAATAATGTCACTATTTATAAGTGGTTAATATGGACATAGATGACGCGCTGTCCACGGTATCAGGAATAAGGGAAACGGTCAGGCGTTATGCTGGCGAGGGGCTGGAGGCAGAAGGCGATGTATATCGGGCCCTTGACAGGCTCGAGCAGTATATGACCGAGCTGTACGATGACGCTTATACAGACGAGGCCACGGGTATACCCAACAGGAAGGGTTTCAGGAAGAAGGCAGAGAGCAGGAGCTATACTGGAGAGGTATCAGTGCTGCTGCTCGACCTGGACTACTTCAAGCTGGCCAACGACGTGTGCGGGCACGATGTTGGGGACGATGTTCTCAGGGTGGTCGCAGACTCCATAAGGGACACCGACATATGCGGGAGGTATGGCGGGGATGAGTTCCTTGTGCTGCTCCCGGGCACGGGCAACGACGGGGCGAACACCGCAGCCGGAAGGATAAGGGAATCCTTCTCAAGAGGCATGCACGATTACATAGAATCCAACCGGGACAGCCTGGGCGACGCCGGGGCAGAGGCGCTTGGCAAGGTGGGTGTGTCAATAGGCGTCGCCACCGCAAACGGCTACGTGCCATTGGATGAGATGATGAAGCGGGCAGACGATGATTTGCTGGCAAAGAAGGACGCGCTGCATAAAGAGAACGGTGCATCCAGATAATCATTCGGAAAGGAGGGTCTTGTTCTTGTAGTTCTCTATCATCTTCAGCGACGGGGGGAATATGGGTTCGGGGAGACTGTCAAGCGGGAACCATTCCCAGCGCGTTATCTCGTCAGGCTCCATTACCTTGGGTTCGCCTTCAAAATCCTCGCACAGGAACCCTATGGTGACGAAGTGCTTGTCCGGCACGGTGTCATTGCTCACGCTTATGACCCTTGTGCTGCCCAGCTTTATGCCGGTCTCCTCCAGGACCTCACGGGCTGCGCACTCCCTGATACCTTCATGGAAGTCCAGCTTGCCTCCAGGGAGCGTCCACGTTCCCTCTCCATGCAGCTCACTGTCCGCCTTCTCGGGGTCCTCATGCCTCTGCCCGAGCAGCACATTGCCGTCATTAAGCAACAGAACACCAACACCGACCCTCGGATGGCTCATCCATCATCACCCGAATACTCGCAGTTGAGCAGGTCGAATATCTTCCTGACCTTCTCCCTGCCTATCCCTTCCACGCACATGAGCGTCTCCTCGGTCGCGGAGAACACGTTCCTGGGTGTCTTGAAATGGCTGAGCAGCCTCTTTGACAACCGTGTGTTTATGGCGGGCAGGCCTGCCACAAGGAATTCCTGCATCCTGGGGAGGTCCATGGTACGCTTGCATGCCCTTATCCTGGGTTCGCGCCTTCCGCCATTCTGCTCCCTGTCAGCTATCCTGTGTATCATACCCGCTGTCTCCTTGGCGTTCTCTGTCCATATTATCGGGATCCCGTAGTCCAGCGCAACCGATGACAGGGCCCCGCGTATGGCGTTCTCGTGCATCCTGCGCTCCCTGTAGAGCTGCTTGGGCTCGCCCTCGAGCATCAGCAATGGCTTCTCATAAGATGCAGAAAGCCTGCGGAGCTGGTCGAATATCCGCTGGTCTGCCAGGGAATTCAGGAAGTCTGGCACGGTTTTCCTCTCTATGCCTATCCTGTCCGATACGACATAATCAGCGACGTCAAGCTGTGCCTCGTTCACCAGGACGTCCCTGCGCTCCAGTATCCTCGCGACGTTGGATGCCCTCTCCCTGTGGTCCACAAAAACAGTGAGCTTGCCCATGTTTATCTAATACCAATGCATGATTTATATAGTGCGCACAGTAATAATTATATTATGAAGCGATTGGGGGGATTGGCGCTGCTGCTGTTCTTCGCGGCCATGGTTTCGCAGGCCGCCGCATTGTCAGCGCCTACCGTGACTTTCATACCAGAGCAGTTCTCAGAGAACGGCTCTTTCATAGCATTGGTAGACCCCGGTGTCTATGACAAGTCTGTCAGGGTGACATGGATAACCCCGGGCATAAGCAACACATCGCTGGGGCTGTTCCCGAGAGATGGGGACAAGTGGACATGCTACTTCTCCAATAGCGACGAGGCAGCAACATGCGGCCCCACGCCGTTCCAGAGCAGCCTAACATCCTATACCATGATAGTCACATCAGTGGACAAGCACAAGAGCCAGGCCAGCAGGTCGGTTGGCGTGAACGTGGGCAGCATAAAGCTGTCCCCTGACATAACCGTCCAGGGGGGCAAGATAAGCATGGCCGTCTATACTAGCGGCGTGGCCACTGGGGTGTCTTACGCCATATATGACGAGGACTTCAACTTGCTTCAGGACTATGAAGACCTTACCAAGGAGCCGTTCTACTTCAAGGGCCAGGCCACACTCGACAGGAGCGGCACATACTACTTCGCGTTCGCTGCAGAGAACGCTAATGAGGGGACGTTCGGCGGTGAGGTGAAGAAGCTCGTGATAGGCAGTGGTTCGGGCGGTTCAGGCACAGTATCGGGTGTTATAGAGGCAGACAATGTGCGTTTCTCCGTACTCATGAACAAGACGCAGACATACAGGAGGACGAACTACATGATAAAGAACATAGGACTGGAGAACCTTACCAGCATGGGCGTAAGCGTGGACCCTGCAATATCGGACAGGCTTAGCATAGCCCTTGCAAAGGGGACACTGGCACCTAACGAGAGCATGTATTTCACGGTCCAGTTGAGCAACATGCAGACCGCCATGAGCGTCAGGACTGTCGCTAACGTGACATCCAACGGCACGACCGTCGGACAGATACCGGTAGCGGTCAATGTCAGCGTGTTAAACGAGTGCGACTGCAGCGGGAGCGGCAACGGGGGGACCACGCAGTGCCCGCCGACCGGGAGTGACATAAGCATAACGCCTGCAACATGGTCAGGCCAGTATGTTGTGGGGCAGTCTGCCACAGCGAATTTCACGATAACCAACAACGGGGATGCTGAGATAACGGATATAAGCACCAGCGCAGGGTCGCTGGGCAACATGCTTAGCATCAGCGCCCCTGAGAGCATACCAGTAAGCATGAGCAGGGAGATGAGCATGTCCATGGCACCGTTCAGCGCAGGGACCTACTCAGGAACCGTGACAATCACAACAAACGAGGGGACCCAGAACGTCCTCATTGCTCTCACGTTCTTCGAGGATATAGCGAATGATATAGGAGATGCCAGGACCACGCTGTCAGACCTGTATTCTCAGGTGGACTCATCAACGATAAGCAGCATAGAGTCTGAGCTCGACGGGGCAGAAAGTGACTTCGAAAGCGGATACTATGACACGGCCACACAGAAGTACGAGTCAGCATCAGCCAAGATACAGCTGCTTAGCGACATGGTCAGCGGCGGTGGTGTTCCCAGCGGTGGCGGCACCACCCCAGGCGGTGGCTCAGGAGAGGGAATAAACCCGATTATAATAATACTCATAATAGCGCTTGTTGTCCTCGTGGGCGTGTTCTTCTACCTCAAAAAGGTCAGGGGAACGGGCGGCGGCGAGGAAGAGGAGTTCGACGAGGAGCTCGAAGAAGGTGAAGAGTTCTAGCCTCTGCTCAGATTCCTTCTATATCCATCTCCTGGTCCATGCCCTTGCCTTTCTTTTTCTTTATGAACGTGAAGAACACGAAGCCTGCACCGGCCAATATCGCAGCCGCTATCAGGACCCATATGAGCGGGTTGGTCTCGCCCCGGTTAGTGTAGCCGTCATCAGGGTAATAGTCATCATCATAGCCCTGGCCATCGTCAGTCTGGTTACCTGACTGGTCATCGGCTCTAGTGGCCTGCCTGGCATCCTGCAGGCTGCCCTGCAGCTGGCCGTACTCCTCCAGGCCGCTGCCGTATGTGGAGCCTTGGTATGTGTTATAC
>QMZP01000039.1 GCA_003663225.1 Candidatus Aenigmatarchaeota archaeon
CCAATGCGCTGCCGTTCTCGCCCTCACCGTAGACGAGCGGCCTGACGCCCGCAGCGCACCTGGAAGCATATGCCTCGCCGCCCTCTGTTGTCATCGTAAGGCAGAAATGCCCGTTCGCCTCGCCTGCCAGATTGGCAACTCCTTTTTCAAAATCGTTGGCATCGGCTATGAACCTGGCAACTGTCTCGCCATCGTTCTTTCCGCCATACTTCTCACGCAGCACATCGCCGTTCTTCAGGTAGCCATCAAATGCCAGCACAAAATCCCCCAGCTTAGGGGAATGGGAGAAAGCGGGCTTTGCGCCGTATTTCGAGCTGTTCCTGCCGACACCGACGTAGCCAGACGCGCCTCCGGGCTCCGTTATCTCGACCACGCCCTGGCCGTCTTCAGAATCAATCACCCTGCCGCCCGAGAGCGCATACCAGTGGCTCTCCTGTCCGGCATGGCTCATATCAAAAAGCGCGACTTTCAGGTCGCTGAGACAGTCGCTTTTGGGATTGTTATGATATACCAAGGCTATTGCCATATGCACTACCTTCCAGGTGCATTATACTTGAGGCTAAATCTTATATTGTTTCTGTCATGTTCTGGGAAGTGTGGGCATTCATTCCATTCGAACACGGGGGCATCGGGTCTTGCACCCGGTTCTTTTGGTGGGCTCTTTACGTCTTCGACAAACCCTGGAGGCCCGCACACGTAGAATCTCTGCGAGAATCGCCTATGTGCTCCTTAGGAAGGCCTTATCTATCCTCTTATTCAAGCAGCATGCCCGTCCTCCTTTCTCCTCCCTCCAGCCGTCTTGTTTATGGACACCTCAGTGACATGGCTTGAACCCGTAACCGTCCGGCCGTTCCACTACGAAGCCCGTCATGTCGTGCGTCACCGGTTCTGCCAGTAATATCTTGACAGTCTCCATGCCATCACGCTCACTCAAATCCCATTTCAGGCTTCGCTTTTTCACTGTCAATGCTCACGTATGCATCCCGGGATTTGCATGTGGGGTATGCGTCAGGACCGGACTTGCCATAGTCTTCCCATGCGCGCAAGGTAAAGTATTAAATGCACGCTTTATAAGAATTGCTCATGTTGTGCCTAGGTATAGAATCGACGGCGCATTCGTTCGGGATAGGGATAGTAGATGAAAAGTGCAACGTGCTTGCCAACGTCACTGACATGTACAAGCCACCCGAAGGTTGGGGCATCCATCCTACAGAAGCCGCTAAGCACCATGATGAGGTGAGGCAGGATGCAATAGCGGCAGCGCTGGAGGAGGCAGGCAAAAGCATGGACGATATAGGTCTGGTGGCCTTTTCACAGGGACCAGGTCTCGCGCCGTGCCTGCATAAAGGTCTCAATACAGCAAAGGAGCTGTCTGACTCGGGCAGCATACCCATGATAGGCGTCAATCATTGCATAGCTCACATAGAGATAGGAAGGAAAACAACATCCCTGAAGGACCCGATAACGCTCTACACGTCGGGTGCCAATACGCAGGTCCTAGGCTTCGTTTCAGGCCGCTACCGCTGCTTCGGCGAGACCATGGACATTGGTATAGGCAACGCTCTGGACAAGTTCGGGCGCGGCGTCGGCATGGGGTTCCCGGCAGGCCCCAGAATAGAGCAGATAGCGAAAAAGGGCAAGTATGTGGAGCTTCCGTACGTCGTGAAGGGTATGGACCTGTCATTCTCAGGCATAGTCACAGCAGCACTGAACAAGCTGAAAAGGGAGAAGCTGGAAGACGTGTGTTTCTCCCTCCAGGAGACGACGTTCGCCATGCTCACAGAGGTCACTGAACGTGCGCTGGCCCACACGTGCAAGGACGAGGTGCTCCTTACCGGTGGGGTAGCTGCCAACAAGAAGCTGCAGGACATGTTGGGCGTCATGTGCAAGGAAAGGGGCGCCGGCTTTGCTGCAGTAGAGCGCAGCCTGTCGAGCGACAACGGTGCGATGATAGCATGGCTCGGCATGCTCATGCACAAGGCAGGAAACAGTACCCATGACGAGGTGCTGCCGAGACAGAGGACCGACGAAGTCGATGTCAATTGGATTTAAATCTTTTTTCATCCCAATCTTTAAGCATGCCCGAGGCATGCAAGTATTCCGACCTGTGCAGGAAGATGGAGATGACAGAACAGCCTGCAGTATCGTACTGGCCAAGGGATGAAGGGCTCATGGATTATTGTGCAGGGAACGATTCTGAGAGATGCTCGGTGTACGGGATGTGGGAAGAGAACCCCGAGATGCGCGAGAGGGTGAGGTCCAAGCATGAGACATCACTGCCCATAGGAGCCGTCTGGACCGCTGCGGGAGGCGGACAGATGATATACCACGGACCAGGCAGCTTCGGCTTCTATATGGGCTGCCTCTTCGGCCTGGGAGGCCTCGGGTTCCTGGCAAACGGCCTGACAAGAAGGTTCGCTGGGAAGGGCCTTAAGAGGTGGATAGAGAGCCTTGGGGACAGAGACGGGCTTGAAGAGCTCTACTCCAAGATGGAAGACATATCAGACGAGTGGGAGGGCGCAGAGCTTGAGGTCACTGACATGTTCGGTGCAGAGGAATCGGCTGAGGCCATGCTCAAGAACATATCATACGCAAGCGGCATCATACTGGACATGAGGGAATCAGCATCATGTAGATGGAGGGGCACCAGCTTCAAGGCAGGGAAGCTGCACGTGTCCTACCCACTGACACAGGACTCCAGCCTGATGGGTGAAAAGGATGTGGGCATAGTGACTGCCTACGATTACGAGCAGTACAAATGCAGCAGGCATGGGTGCAACTGCGGGAACAGTGGAGTCCCTACGAAATACTCGACCGGTGTCATAGCGCCTGTCATTCACAGGAAGAAAGTGTCTGATGGCATGGGATTCATACAGGGCATGAATCACCATTGCTTTCCCATACCCGTTCCCATAGCCCCCGGCAGCGACGACCCTAACAGCGGACCGAAGCTCGGCATACCCGTTAGCACCAGCATAGACTTAAGGGCCGGGAAGATACGGGACGTTTTCGGGGACCAGAGGTTATTCGACGCTGTTGCCAAGGATACCATGGAAGAAAAACAGGCAATAGATGCAAGGAACGTCCACAGGCTACTACAAGAGGCTCTTTACTCAGATTTCTGAGCCGGCTCACTCACCAACTATCTTGTAGACCTTGTCGCCTTCCCTTACCTTCTCGGTGACCTTCAACCCGACTGACTGCCCGGCATTGGCTTCTTCTACCCTGTTATGCTCAACCTGCATCGAAGTGGCTTCCTGCTCGAAGTTGGTAGTGGCACCCTCTATCAGTATGGTATCACCTTCTTTCAGCGTGCCGGACAGCTTCACCACAGCAACGCTTATGTTGCTGAAATAATGGGTTATCTCTCCTATGAGCTTCTTCTCTGTCATTTGTACCACTGATTAGATATTGTACAGGCGGTTTAAAAAAGTAGCTTTTTTTAATCAGCAAGAAAAATCTATGGCATGGGAGTAAACCTGACAGAGCTCGTGAAGAGCGCGAAGCCCGTCAGCTTCAAGGACCTGGAAGGCAAGCGCGTAGCAATAGATGCATACAACACGATGTACCAGTTCATAAGCATAATAAGGGACAGGTTCACAGGGGAGCCGCTGAGGGATTCGAGCGGCAATGTGACCTCCCATCTTTCAGGTATATTCTACAGGACCTCAAAGATGCTGGAGAGCAAGATAGAGCCCATCTACGTGTTCGATGGCAAGCCCCCCGAATTCAAGCACAGGACTATTGAAGAAAGGAACAAGATAAGGGAGAATGCCAGAAAGAAATGGGAAGAGGCAGTGGAGAAGAAGGATTACGCGGCCGTCAGGAGATACTCCATGCAGGCATCCAAGCTCACGCCGGAGATGATAAAGGAGGCCAAGAGGCTCCTCGACGCCATGGGAGTACCATGGATTCAGGCGCCTTCGGAGGGGGAGGCACAGGCCGCCAACATGGTAAGGAAGGAAATAGCGTGGAGCACTGCAAGCCAGGACTGGGACTCCCTGCTCTTCAACACCCCCCGGTTCGTCAAGAATCTGACAATAACAGGAAGGCGCAAGGTCCCAAGAAAGGAGAAGTACGTAGACATCGTACCCGAGATTATAGAGCACCAGGCCGTTCTCGACGAGCTTGGCATAGGGCAGGACCAGCTCATACTGCTGGGCATGCTCGTGGGCACGGACTACAATCCGGGGGGCATAAAGGGCATAGGGCCCAAGAAAGCGCTCGCCATGGTAAAGGAGAGCAAAACACTGGAAGAGGTCGTATCACGCATAGAATGGGACTTTGAGCCTTCACCCGAAGAGATATTCAGCTTCTTCAAGTCACCTCCTGTAGAGGACGTTAGTAAGGGTGACGTGAAGCAGGGAACTATTGATGTTGACAAGGTAAAGGAGGTCATGTGCGAATCTCATGATTTCTCAGAGGACAGGATAATGTCCACTATAAACAAGCTGCAGAAGGCAGGGGCCGCATCAGGCCAGTCAAAGCTGGAGAGCTTCTTCGGAAAATAGCATTTATACGCGGACGACAAAAATAAAGCATATGCCTGACTCTGCTTTCGGTGTCCTTTACGAAATAGTCACACTCGTGGTAAGCAATACAATAGGGACCGTGCACGAAGTGCTCTCATTGTTCTACAGGTTCTGCCAGCATGTGGGCCTGGTCATGGGCTCCAGCTTCGGCGGGTTCGTTCTGGGGCTCATCCTGTTCGGGGTGGTCGGCATTTTCATAGCAAAGTTCTTCATGTCATCCGGCAAGACTGTCATGGTATTGCTCGCTGCAGCGGCTATATTGCTCGTCATACTGTTCGCGGGCATGTACTGAAGAAATCATTTCTCGTTCTGCTTTACCCTGGGCAGCTGCAGAGGCGGAGGCAACTGAAGGTCCTCTGCCATGCCCGCCATCTTAAGAAGGCATCGCCTGAAGAGGTGGTTCAGCACCTCGACTGACACTTCCTCAGGCACGCTCTTCTTCGACTTCCACTGCTTCAGTATGGGAGCGTTCTTCTCAGCGAGGTAAAGGACGTTCCCGCCTATCTTTATCTCACCGATGTCAGGATCATACTTTGTGACGAACTCAAAGGACATCTCAAGCGCCTTCTTGTTCAGTGTGGACACGCTCACTTCCCTTATACCCTTTATGGTGGGCGTTGAATTCACATTTATTTCTCCTGTTGCAGGCTTTTTCCTCTCTGCATGCATGCTCTCCAGAGTCATTCCAATTATCGGCATAATACACCTCATCAAAGTTATAACTAATATTGATGGGAGGTATTTAAAAGTTATCGAGGAGCTTTTAAGCCCAGTTCACAATTATTATGCAATTCCATGGTGTTTGCATGTCAGCAGACGGGAAGAGGGTGCTATTGATTGTAGCATCCATGGACTTCAGGGACGAGGAATACCTGGAAACGAGGAAAGTGTTGGAGTCCGCAGGGGCTATAATAACAACAGCGTCTTCCAGGGCAGGTGAATCAACAGGCACTATGGGGAGCAAGATAACGGTTGACAAGGGTCTGAGCGAAGTGGGTTCGGGCTCTTTCGATGCTGTCGTGTTCATCGGAGGTCCGGGGGCAAAGGAGTTCTTCGATGACACACGCGCCCATAAGCTTGCATTGGAAGCTGTGAACCAAGGGAAGGTCGTTGCAGCGATTTGCATCGCGCCCTCAATACTGGCGAATGCCGGGGTTCTGAACGGGAAGAAAGCAACGGCATTCATCAGCGAGAAAGACAACATGGAATCACATGGCGCGAAGTACACCGGGAATGACGTGACAAAGGATGGCAAGATAATAACGGCCTCGGGTCCCCATGCAGCAGGGGATTTCGGGAGGCTCATAGCAAACAAACTTTAATATAGGATTGAATATAATACGTGGGGTTGGTGTTATGGTGAAAGTATTGGTTCCGCTCGCAGAAGGTTTTGAGGAGATAGAAGCTGTGACTATCATAGATGTCCTGCGAAGGGCGGGAATAGACGTGGTCACTGCAGGGATACCCGGCAGCCTGGTAGTGGGGTCAAGGAACATAAGGATAACCACTGACAAGAAGATAGATGACATCGACCCTGAGGATTTTGATGCGCTGGTCCTGGCTGGGGGATACCCGGGATACGTTAACCTTGGCAAGACCCAGAAGGTGCTCAACATGCTGGTCAATTTCAACTCCGCCAAGAAGCTCATAGGTGCGATATGCGCTGCCCCGACAGTCCTGGCAAAGGTAGGCCTTCTGGAGAACAAGAAGGCAGCATGCTACCCGGGGATGGAGAAAGAGCTCCCGTATCCGAGGGGCAGCAAGGTCGTCGTAGATGAAAACATAGTGACGTCACAGGGCCCGGGGACATCAATAGAGTTCTCCCTGAAACTCGTGGAACTGCTTGTGGACAAGCAAAAATCAAAGGCTTTGAAAAAAGAGCTGGTCTACTGATTCATTCCACTGCAAGGACGTAGACTCCTGCCTTGGACGCGTCGCCGTTGGCCAGGGGCCCAGTCCTCGCATAGCAGGTCTTCTGCTGACCCACCTTACCATAGGCTGTCTCCGCATCGAAATCGCCGACATGGACAACCCCGCATCCAGCAGCCTGTCCACCTCGGCATCCTCTGCAGTTTCTGCATAAGACAGAATTGGACAGAAAAAAATAAACATTTTCGCGGGCCGGGAAAGCTTAAAAAAGGTTTGTCCCCTAATAATATACCATGATCGTAGGGGGAAGCTCGCTTTCTGATGTTGACAGGAGGGTCTTGGACATTCTGGCAAACCAGCTGCTGGTCAACAAGACAGAGCTTGTCAGGAAGCTCGGCTCTAACGGAGTGGGCACAAGCCTTGATAAGCTCATGAACATGGGCTTCGTGGACAAGGTAGAAAGCCTGGGCATATGCTACGTCATCACCCAACAGGGCATAAGGGCAATGAAGGGCAGCTAGGTTTAACCGATTCTTAGCGATTACTAAAAACTATAGTTCTATGAG
>QMZP01000040.1 GCA_003663225.1 Candidatus Aenigmatarchaeota archaeon
GTCCAACTCGGGGCCGGATGGTGCCATGGACCTGACTGCCATCATATCAGGCCCTCCCCTGTAAGCGGTGGCCCTGATAGATCCGATGAACATGTTTCCGTACCTCATATCATCCCCAAGCGGCGGTATATACCCGCCGAAAACATTAGCGGGCCTGAGCGGATTGGTGCCAGGGTCCACAGTACCGGCTTCCATACCGTTGGCCATCTGCTCCGCACCTGACTTGATACGCGACGCGAATGCATCCATCATAGTGTCCGGTGCCACTGACCTGCCGTCCACCGCGGTCACGAGGACAGCGACCTCCTTGTCGGGCTGGTTGGTGCTGATGCCGACCGTGATGTCCTCACCGGGCTCTGCCTGCCCTTGGACATCAAGTTCGATGGCAAGGCTCGAGGGCCTGACAGCCATGGCATACGCCTCGTATGCCTTGCCGTCGATGACAGCCCCAATGAACGCCATGCCATATGGCTCGGGCACTTCGAAGGTTACCTGCCCGCCTTCGCCTCTGCCCATATCCAGCTCAGTGAGTTCCCTTGTGACAGGGTCGACCACGACAACCTTGGCGCACTGCACATCCTTGCTTCGTGAGTAGATAGTGCACCTGTCACCGACGATGCCCAGCTTCCTGCTCTTGTCGGACCTGATGCCGAAAGGCTCGTTGTTGCTCGGACCCCTGGAGACGTACAGGCCCCTGGCTTCGTCGCCGGGCGGCAGGGTCGATACCTCGAACACCCTGCCGAGCGGGTTTGCCTTGAAGGGCGTCCGTTCGCTCTCTCTGCCGCCGCGTATGGGCAGCGAGGCGCTCTTCTCTCCCTTGATGAAGTTGACTGTTACAGCATCCTCTCCCTCAGGCATCTCCAGCTCGACAGATACCGCCCCTTCATGGGAGGTGACAGTCTGGGAGGATACCCGACGCCTGCCGGACATGAGCTCGACACGGATGTCGCCCTCGACAGGGACGCTGAAGCTCAGTAGCTCCGCGCCGAACCGCACCTTCTTCCCCCTGTCGGCGGATTCAGGGCCCCATAAGAACGTTGCCTGCATGGGGGCCAGCTGGTACCTTGCCACGGTGAAGCTCGATGACACTTCCGTGCCTTCTATGCTTGCCGTGTAGTCTCCCTCTGCCAGCCCCCTGATTGCGTGGAGATGACATCCGAGGGAATCCAGCTCGACTTCCCTACTATCGACAGTGCGCCCTGCTGAGGTAATTGAGACGGTGACATTCTCCCCCGCCTTGAGGGGATAGGACACGAGGATGTAGGCGGTCTCGTCGGGGCTGAAGAGCATCTTCACAGGGCACACTCCGGCTATCGGGACCTCATCAACCGAGGACTTCTGGACCTTGAGGCCCATGATGTTGACCTCATCATCGCCTATCATGTTCATGATGCTGGGTAGCTGTATGCCAGCGAATCCCAGCGAATCGCTTAGGCCCGGGAGGAGGAACAGGAATCTCCTTCCCAAGACGATGCTGTTATCGTCCAGGCCTTCCACTCTGACTACTCTTGGTTCTTCCATTGTGATTTCTCCGTTTTCATGGCCCGTGCTTGTTAGGCGTGGGCGGTTTCTGCTCTGGGAGATGACGTTCTCGAAGGCCGACACACCGTGGTCCCTGCTTATGACAGAGAGCCATCTGCATGCTTTGGCAAGCCCGGAATCTCCCGTAAGATTAACTGCGCGGCTGTAGGCGGAGTTTGGCCTGTTCTCCCGCGCGATTTTCACCAGTTCGTCCCGGAACCTGCTCCGGAACACTGGTTGGGACCGTGCCGTAAGGAACGGAAGAGGTCTTGCTCTTTTACCGTTGCCCATAAGCGTGGCCTCCTTTCTCAGGCATTTCCTTTCGTTTGCGGGCAGAAAGAATGCCTAACAACAAAGGCCCGTGTAAAGTTATAAGAGAGCATAAACAGCTAATCACACCATAGGCGACCTCCTTTCTGTTGCGTGCCTTCTCTGCCTCGCTATCAGTGGCCTGAGCTGTATGGCCAGGGCCTTCGGCGCCCCGGGCATCATGGCCTTGTCGCTGTTGTGTATCCTTCGTTTCTTCTCACGCCTGTTCCTGTGCTACACAGTGCCACTCCCGGATGACAAAGAAAAGACTACCAAAGACAGCACGAACGCCAGACACGCTGCGCACGTTACTTGTCTTCCTATCTGCCGCGGGATTAACTCAAGCTAAGCGAATAGCCTGATCGACCCGTCCGTTATTTTTCGTGAATATACTAATCACCCAGGAAGTTGCCTTCCAGATCGAACGGGAGCTCCTTCCCCTCTGAAAACCTGCCTGCGCTCCTGACCGTTATGCCCGGTCCTTTCGTGACCTCTCCAGCCACCTTTGCCACTATGCCATGACTGCCTGCCAGCTCTATGACATTCTCCGGCTCGGGTGTGGCTATTGCCATGCCCTGGCCCATGTTCCATGTCCTGTACGCCTTATGGTCAGGGACCTCACCCATCTCCTGCATATCCAGCATTATCTGGCACGGGCTGAACACGTAATCGAAATACGCCCCAAGCCCTGTGGCCTTTAACATCCTGCCTACTTTGCCCGGTATGCCGCCGCCTGTTATGTGAGCGACGCCGTGGACCTGTGCCTTTGGCTCGCTGTCGAATCCTCCTATCATGTCAACAACGGCTCTTGTGTATATCTTCGATGGCCTGAGCATGGCGTCGGCATAGCCCTCGCATTCGGGTGCAGCGTCCCAGTCAGGCCCGTACCTGTCTGTTAGTATCTTCCTGAACAGCGACAGCCCATTGGATCTGGGGCCATCCTCCTTCAAGGCGACTATGCTGTCGCCTTCCCTGGGCTCGTTGCCCCTGAAGAGCCTGCCTTCCCTGGCGAACCACACGCAACCAGCCCCCCAGTTGTAGTTGAAATCGCCCCTGCCGCCTATCCTGGCGCCGAGCTCCGCTATCTCGCCGTTTATCACAGCCACGTTGGCATCGCTGGCCGCCTCTATGTAGCCCTTGGCCAGCTGCTTAAGGAAGCCTGTGTATGGGGCATCATCACTGCCAAGGCTTCTAACGTCCAGTATGGAGCCTACCAGGGCGGGCTCGCCTCCCCTGACGACAGCATCGTCGCATACCATTGCGAACAGGTCGTATGCCACGGTCTCATGGTTGCCTGTCCTCTCTGCCAGCTCCACCTTTGTGCCCACGCCGTCGAACCCGAACGACATCACGGCGTCATCAGGCAGTCCGCCTACCCTGACGCATCTGAGGCCTGAGAAATCATCGAAGGGTGAGTATATTTCCCCCACCCTGCCGTCCCTGTTACCCCATGTATGTTTGGCAGCGTTGTAAAGGATGTCAGAAGCCTCATCACCGAGTTCTATGTTCACGCCGGCGGCCTTGTAATCTACCATGAGAAATATTTGGGGCCAAGTTTTAAATCATGGTCACCTCCCAACCCTTAAATTGTTTTCTGCCAATAATGAATTGTAATCATGTTCTCTGAAAACAAACCAAAGCCGCGGCCCCATGGCGGGAGCTGTGAATATCATCACAGCTTCCAGACGGCTTGAAGATAGGGGCATGGTGCCGGGTGAACAGGTCATCCGGGCCTTTTCTAGCGGAATCAATGCGCCAAGACTGAAAGGATAGAGCGATGATAACATCTTATTTCAGAAAGTCCGGACTGTGGGAGAACGAATGTGCTCGGTGGCTCTCACGGCTGCGCGAATCAGTCTCCGCTGACATAGAATCAGTGGACATCGAGAGGAGGTTCCTGGTGGATTCGGAGCGCCCTCTCAACAACGCTGAGCTGGAAACGCTTGGCTGGCTCCTCAGGGAGACGTTCGAACCCGGCATGTTCAGTGATAAGCAGTTTCTGGACGGTGACGTAATCGAGGTTGGTCCCAGGCTGGCAATCGTGACGCCTGCCAGCACCAATGCCGTTTCCATATGCCACGCTTGCGGGCTGTCTGTGGTGAGGCGCATCGAGCAGACAAAGCGCTTTCGAATCACCATGAAGGATGGCGCCCCTCTTACAGATGAGCAGAAGGCCATGGCATGTTCCATCTTGCATGACCGCATGACGGAACAGCCTTATCCGGAGCCACCTACGACGTTTGATGCTGGAGCCAAGCCGGAACCGGTGAAGACAGTGCCCCTCCTCAAGGAGGGAGTGGCTGCCCTGAAGAGGTTCAACCATGAGATGGGAACAGCTTTCGATGGGCCCATGATGAAGTACATAATGGAATACTATATGGGCCTGGGAAGGAACCCCACGGACGTTGAGCTGTTCATGTTCGGCCAGTTGAATTCAGAGCACTGCAGGCACCACCGCTTCAAGGGTGTGTTCATCATAGACGGCCAGAGGACACCTGACAGCCTGTTCGGTATGATAAGCTCCACGATGGATGCGAACCCTGGTAACGTGCTCGTGGCGTACTCTGACAACGCTGCAGTGCTTGCAGGGAGGGGCATCCGTGCCTTCATCCCGTCAGACCCGACAAGGCCGTCCCCGGCAGGCCCTGTGCCTGTCAGGTACTGCATCACATTCAAGGTCGAGACGCACAACCACCCGACCACGGTGTCTGCCTTTCCCGGAGCTGCCACCGGCAGCGGCGGGGAGATACGCGACAGGCAGGGTGTTGGAAGGGGCGGCATTCCTGTGGCAGGCCTGGCTTGCTACTATGTGGCCAACCTTCTCATCCCGGGATATGACCTGCCGTGGGAGAGGGAGTACGCGGTTCATCCACACAGGTTCCAAACCCCTCTGGATATCATAATCGAGGCATCTGACGGCGCCAGTGATTATGGCAACAAGTTCGGCCAGCCGCTAATACTTGGCAGCTTCACGTCCTTCGAGCAGATGGTGGGCGATGACCACTATGGCTGGAGGAAGACCTGCATGGTGGCTGGTGGCTGCGGCCTTATGGACGAGAGGCATGCGAAGAAGCTGGTGCCTGAGAATGGCCATCTCATAGTCCAGGTGGGCGGCGATGCCTACAGCATAGGGCTTGGTGGAGGCTCGGGTTCCAGTAAGGACGCTGGCGGACAGGAAGCCGGTCTGGACTTCGACTCCGTCCAGCGCGACAACGCTGAGATGGAGAACAGGTTCAACGAGGTCATCCGTGCATGCTCTGAGCTGGGGGACGACAACCCCATCGTCAGCATCACAGACCTTGGTGCAGGCGGCGAGTCCGTTGCACTGCCTGAGATAGTGGACCCGGTCGGCGCGAAGTATGAGATACGGAATATCCCGTGCGGCGACCCCACGATGCCTGTGTATGTCCTGTGGTGCAACGAGTCCCAGGAGAGGATGGTCATGATAGTGAGCAGAAGCCGGATAGGACTCCTCAGGGAGATATGCAGGCGCAACAGGTGCCCCATGAGCGTTGTGGGCGAAGTCACTGGGGACGGCAGGCTGGTCCTTACTGACCGAAGCCAGCCCGTATGTGCTCCCAGAGAGCAGAGGAAGCCTGTTGACGTAGACATGGACTTCCTGCTGGCGGACCTGCCTGAGATGGTAGTTGAGTGTGAGCGTGCCGGGAGGGAATCCAGCCCCCTCAAACTGCCCAAGGGCCTTACTGTCAGCGAAGCGCTTGAGAGGGTTCTTAGGGTGCCCAAGGTCGCTTCAAAAGGCTTCCTTACCCGCAAGGTTGACCGCTCGGTCGGCGGCAGGGTGGCACGTCAGCAGACAGTGGGGCCACTGCAGCTTACGCTTGCGGACTGCGCGGTCACAGCTGACGACTTCTTCGCTACGACCGGAATGGCCATGGCAATTGGCGAGCAGCCCGTTAAGGGTCTGGTTGACACCATGGCTGGAGGCAGGATGAGCGTCGGCGAATCCCTGACCAATATCATGATGGCCAGGGTTGACGGTTTCGAATCGGTCAACTTCTCTGCCACGTGGCAGTGGCCGTGCAAGCAGCCTGGTGAGGATGCCGCCTTGTATGATACCGTCAGGGCAGTTACCGGCCTGTGCAAAGAGCTAGGGCTCCGCATACCCGTAGGCAAGGACTCTGTCTCCATGACAGCATGGACAGAGCTTGATGGCCAGAAGCACCCTGTGAAGTCCCCCGGCACGGTGCAGATGATAAGCTTCGCGCCCTGTCCGGACATAACCAAGGTCCTAACCCCGGATATCAAGAGCCCGGGGTCAAGGTTGCTGCTGCTGGACCTTTCGGGCGGCAAGCGCCGCCTTGGCGGATCTGCCCTTGCGCAGTCATTCAACCAGGTCGGTGGTGATGTCCCCGACGTCGACCCCAGCCTGCTGCGCAGGGGATTTGAAGCCGTCCAGAAGATGATTAGCAGAGGTCTGGTCCTGGCTGGCCACGACAGGTCTGATGGTGGGCTCATTACATGCCTGCTGGAGATGGCGTTCGCCGGAAACTGTGGGTTCGATGTGAAGCTGGATTCTGGTGTTTGGGGCGACGACCCTCTTGCCTGTCTGTTCTCAGAGGAGCTTGGTGTTGTCTTGGAGTATGCGAATGATGACGACATCGGAATCCTCGATATCCTTGAGAACCATGGGCTTATGGAGCATGTCCATGTGATAGGGAAGACGACAAAGGAGAAGGTTGCAGTCGTTACCTATGGCAGCAAGACTGTGCTGAATGAGAGCGTGCCTGAACTGAGGGACATCTGGCAGGAGACCAGCTACGAGCTGGACAAACTCCAGGCGAACCCCGGCTGCGTGGAAGATGAGCGCATTGCGATATGCACCGGAACCGGCATGTATCTCAGACTCGGCTTCCAGCCGAGGCCCACCCCGGACGAATGGGCGTCGGACAGGCCGAAGGTTGCAGTGCTGCGCGAGGAAGGCACCAACGGCCACCGTGAGATGATGGCAGCGTTCCATGCTGCGGGTTTTGAGTCATGGGATGTAACCATGACAGACATCGTGGAAGGCAAGATAAGCCTCTGTGAGTTCAGGGGTATAGCCTTCTCGGGCGGCTTCAGCTTTGCTGATGTCCTGGATGCCGGCAAGGGTTGGGCA
The DNA here is from genome assembly GCA_003663225.1 of Candidatus Aenigmatarchaeota archaeon. Classification (GTDB taxonomy): domain Archaea; phylum Aenigmatarchaeota; class Aenigmatarchaeia; order QMZP01; family QMZP01; genus QMZP01. Next base: position 6,947 of record QMZP01000040.1, read on the forward strand.
GGCGTCATA
>QMZP01000041.1 GCA_003663225.1 Candidatus Aenigmatarchaeota archaeon
AGATGAAGCAAAGGCTCAAAGAGCTGGGCTACATGTAGCTTATAAGAAACACGGACAAAGTGATGTTATGAAAAGACCCAAGCTTACGGTCTTCATACCGCTGAGAAATGATGAGAATGTTGTGCGGCTTATAAAGGACCTCGAGCGGCAGAGCTACAAAGACTTCGAGGTCATAGTCATAGACGACACGAAAGAGCCAATCAACGTGAAGAGCGGCAAACTGGACCTGAAATATGCTCATATAGAGCAGGTGCCCACTGGCGTAAAATTCAACATGGGGGCCGACATGGCGAGGGGTGAGATGATACTTCTGATGGACAGCGATGCGTATCCTTATGATAAGGATTTCCTAAAGAAGATGGTATCCAACTACAAGAAGGGACTGGTCCTCAGTTCTGTGCAGATACGCACGGACAAGCCGTTCGCCAATTTCTCAGGCTGCCTGATACCGACCGAGCTCTTCAGGAAGATAAGGGTTGACCCTGATACTGTCCTGCATTATGATACGGATTGGAACTTCAAGCTCAAACGGGCAGGAATCCCCGTAAGGCAGGTCAGGGACGCCATGATAGTGCACAACCAAAGGAAGGACTGGAGGACGCGCATGAAGAGGGCGAGGACATACGGAAAAGGCTGGGCAAGGCTAGCCTGCGCGCACAAGGACAACCCTGCTGCTAACTTCAAATGGTGGAGGATAGGCGGTGCCAGGATGGCAGAGGGTGCCAGCATAATACTGGTGGGCATCATGACGCTGGCATACGGCATAGCATATTCCATAACGGGCGTGAAGAAGAAGGAACGGAAAAGGCGCTAGACTTCTTTCAGGTCACGCTCTATGCTTTTCCTTATGTAGCGGCTGTCCATGTTCGCTGACAGCCTGTGAAGCAATGGCATTCTGCCCTGCAGCGACCTGCTGAAGTAACCCAGGAGCTCGCACTTCTTGAGAATCTCCAGCTTCCTCATGAATGATAAGTCAACGTCTATATCAACACTATTCTGGTATTCGTTGTAGAAGATACTCCTCATCTCCTTAAACTTCTTCCCAGAGAAGTAGGGGACCCTCTGCGCCAGCTCCATGCTCACGCTGAACGCGACGGGGTTTATGTAGCAGAAGCATTTGGAGAATGGGAAGCAGTCTATTATCTGTATTTCCCCGCCCTTCACCAGCACGTGGCTGAGCTTGAGGTCACCGTATATCCTTGACACAGGATAAGTGGTGCTGTTGGCCTCCCGGAGTATCTCCTTCACCCTGGAAGCGGAGCTTAGGTCCAATGAATCTATGTCATCTTCGGTGAGTGCATACATTATCTTCTCTTTCCCGGCCAGGCTCTTGTTCTGCAGGGCCGCCACGCTCTTGGCGACCTCGGACACATACCCCCTGAGCTCGCTGCTGAATCCCCTCTTTATGGGCCGCTTCGCTATCATGTTGAACAGGCTCTTCCCAACAGCCCCCTTCATTATGAACGAGTTGATGTCCTTGTAGAAGCCGAACAGCTCGGGCGTCTTTATGCCGTCGGCGCGGCTAAGCCTCAGTGTCGCCTCTATGTCATCCTTATGCTCCGCATAGATGGAATCTCCGAACCGCTTCGCGAATATGACATTGCTCTTGCACTCCTTCCACATCTTTATCTTGTACGTGGCGGTCTCCAGCTTACCCCTCTTTGGGTTCCTGCTTACCATCTCTATCTCGCATATGCCGCATTCGGGAAAAATGGAGCTCGCGTGGCGTTTGAGCCTGTCGCGGAAGCTTGCCCTCTTCATGAAAAAGAATTACAGCGGCTGCTTAAAAAGAAAATGAACGAAAGATACCCGACCCATGATGCATTCATTTAAAATACCCTTCACCGATATAATCCTAAAGAGGCTCACATGGCAAGCTACATGGACCCCAGGAGAGGAGAAAAGATAGGGGAGTTCATACAGTCAAGAAAGGACCTGAAACCCTCGCGGGTGCTTGATATCGGATGCAACAACGGTGCCATATCCATAGGCCTGTCGAAGACGGCAAAGACTGTGGTGTCAGGTGACCTGCTGAACGAGAACCTAAGAAAGCTGGTACCGAGGAAGAGGAAGAACAATATGGTCATGAAGTTCGATGCCCTCTCCCTTCCGGTAAAAGATGCCAGCTTTGATGTGGCGATACTCAACGGGGTTCTGGAGCACGTGCCCCTGGGAAAGGAAGGGAAGCCTGACACGGTGCAGTCTGAGCTGCTTTCCGGCATATGGAGGGCCCTAAAGAAAGGCGGGCTGCTGTATTTCGGCATAGAGAACAGGTTCTCCCTCAAGTATCTCACTGGTTCCATAAGCCACAACGACATGAGGTTTATAGACCCGCTGCCAAGGAAGCTAGCCAACGCATATTCTAAGAAGGTTAAGGGTGAGGAATTCAGGCAATACACACACAGCATGTGGGCATACAGAAGGATGCTGAAAGGTGCCGGTTTCAAGGATATAGAGTTCTTCATGTCTATACCGAATTACCAGTTCCCCGAGAAGCTCGTAGAGATAGATAACGGCAGGGAGATTTCCAGGAGCGTCGACAAGCATGTTGACAAGAAACTCTACAAGGCGGGCGCCAAGGCCATGACAGCAATGAGGCTCCAGAAGCTGTTCTCTACGAACTTCGTCATGATGGCGAGGAAATGATTATATCCTCTTTCCGAGCTCCCTTTTCGCTATCTCCATGGTTCTCCTGAAGCCGGCGGCTATGCCATATGTCCTGGAGTATATCGCGAAATTCCTTACAGGCGCGGTGATATATGAGACCATATCACTCTTCATCTGATGTATCCTCACTATGTTCTCCGCCTCGTTCTTTATCCTGACCATCTGCTCGTCTGAGAAGCCTGTCAGGTTCACGAGCATCCCCGAGAACTCCCCGAGCTTCTCGATGTAACTCTCCTCATCCTTGGGTATCTTGCCCATCTCCTTTGCCTTCTCGTACAGCTCGGTGCCGGGAAGTGGCGTGGAGAAGAAAAAACCGGGCATGATGTTGAAATCCCTGCAGAAATTGACCGAATCCATAACGCTTTCTACAGTCTCCCCGATTGATCCAACCATGAATGACGGGTCTGCTGATATGCCGACATTCTGGGACATCCTCATGGCATTCCTTGCCTGTTCGACTGTTATGCCCTTCTTCATTTTGTCAAGCACATCCTGATTCGCCGATTCTATGCCATATGATATGGTTACGCAACCAGAATCCTTCATCTTCTTAAGCAGCTCTCTGTCAACGAGATTGACCCTTCCGGCGCAGCCCCATTTCATGTCGGGATAACTCTTAGACAGCTTAGCGCAGAAATCCATGATCCTGTCTCTCTTGAGCAGGAAGTTCTCGTCCAGCACGGATATGAACTTCACCCCATACCTGTCGACAAGTATCTTTATCTCCTCCATCACGTTCTTGATGGACCTGTATTTGACGGTCTTGCCTACGCTCGTATAGCAGAAGGTGCAATGGTACGGGCACCCTCTTGTGGTTATTATGTTCATGTTGCCGCTGAAGCTCTCGCTCCAGAAGACCGGCCTCTTCAGGTATATGTCCATCGGGAAGAGCTCCCATGCCGGGAAAGGGAGACTGTCCAAATCGCCTATGCGCTCCCTCGGCGGATTGGCTATTATCCTGCTGCCTGACTTGTACCAGCATCCCTTGACCCCTCTCAGCGACTTGTTGCTCTCCAGATTCTTTGCTATTTCCCTCATGGTCTCCTCACCCTCGCCGAGGACAACTGCATCGGACCTGGTCTTATTCAGGAACAGACGCGGTATGGGCGTGGCTATGGGCCCGCCGACTATCACCTTCTTATCCGGATAAGCATCCTTTATCCTGGATATGAGGCGCTTTACGTGCCCGTATATAGTGACCATGCCGCTTATGCCCACCATATCGAACCCCTTCCTGCCAAGTTCGCGCATTATCTCCTTATCGGAGTACTCATGAGCGTTGGCGTCTATGACCCTGACCTCGTGCCCGTCCTTCAGCAGGGAGCTCGCTATGTATCCCAGGCCAACCGGGAACAGGGGCCGCTTGTTCTTCCTCACTATTGGGTTTATCAGCACAATCTTCATTCAAGCACCTTGAGTTTATTTTCTCGCAAAAGTCATTTATAGGCATAGCTTGGACCCTTTGTTCACAAGCTTTTTAAGCCATATCCGGTTTTACAATAAAGTGATTCCATGCCACGGAAACTAGTTATAGTGGGGTTTGACGGTGCCAGTTTCGATTTCATCAAGCCTGTGATAGATGAACTCCCGTCATTCAAGAAGCTCATTGAAAGGGGTACGCACGGCAGGCTGGAAAGCACCATACCGCCCATAACCATACCAGCGTGGCCGTCCATGTCAACCGGCCTCAACCCCGGGAAGCTTGGGGTCTTCGACTTCAGGTATATGAACGATGATTACTCCTTCCACACCGTTGACGGCTCTGACATCGCCGGGGTCCCTTTCTGGGAGTATGCCGGGAAGAAATACAAGGTGGCCATAGCCAACGTGCCCGGAACATGGCCCCCATCCGATGTGAACGGGTTCCTCGTGACAGGAATGACAACGCCCGAAGGCAGGGAGTTCACATACCCGAAAGAATTCGCTGGCGAGATAGAGTCGGAGATACCGGGATACGCGGACACGTTCGGCGCTTCGGGGAAGGACCCATCAAAGGTCTACATAACCTTTGAGAAGCGGATGCTTCTGCTGGAGTACCTGATCAAGAAGGACGCTGATGTGCTGTTTTTTGTTTTCCGAATACCGGACGAATTCTCGCATAAGAAGACCATAAGCAAGGAGGACATGCCCGAATGCTACAGGACCATGGACAGGGCGCTAGGCAAGATAATCAAGATGTCGGAAGGGTCAAACATCATGGTGGTGAGCGATCATGGTTTCGAATTCAACGAAAGTGAGCCGTTCTTCGTAAACGACTGGCTGAGGAAGCGGGGATACCTGAAGCTTAAGGGCAGGGCATCCCTTCTTGCAAAGCGGGCACTATTCAAAGCGAGGAAGAAGCCGGCATACATATACGACCTCATAGACGGCAAGAAGACGAAGGCGTTCTCGTACAACATAAGCAGCGCAAGGTCCTTTGGGGTATGGGTGAACATGGAAGGCAGGTTCAAGGAAGGTGCCGTGAAGGACAGGGAAGGCGTCGTGAATAGCATAGTGAAAGACCTTGCCTCTGATCCCAACATAGAAAGGGTGCTCAAGGCGGACGACATATACAGCGGCGAAAACAGGAAGCATCTGCCGGATATAGTTGCGTTCTCGAAAGGCCCGGCATATACGACTGTTTTCCCCACAGAAACGGAAAAGGGCATACACAGCACACACGGCATATTCATAGCCCACGGGCCCGACATAGCCGTGGGCAAGGAGATAGCCAATGCCCGCATAACCGACATAGCGCCGACCGTGCTTCACCTGCTTGGCATCCGTGTCCCTGACAACATGGACGGCGAACCCCTCGACATATTCGAAGGCAGGTCCGGGATAAGCAGGAAGGTTTCTTATGTTAAGGCATCAAAAGCGAAGAAAAAAAAGAGTGTCCGTTCAAAGGATGACGAGGAAAAGATGAGGCAGAGGTTGAAGGAGCTCGGTTACATATGACCATGCTGCTTATAGGCCTGGACGGGGCCACGTTTGATTTCATCAAGCCCATGATAGAGAAAGGAAAGCTGCCTACCTTCAAAAGGCTGATAGATGGAGGTGTGCACGGGACACTCAAGAGCACATACCCTCCGGTCACTGTGCCGGCGTGGCCGGCCATGTTCAGCGGAAAGGGCCCGGACAAGCTCGGTGCGTTCGACTTCAGGTGCATGGACAGCAACTATAGAATAAAGCTGCACGACCGCTCAACGATATGCTGCACGTATGTCTGGGAAATCATGAACGAGAGCGGCAAGAAAGCAGCCGTGTTGAATGTGCCTGGCACATGGCCGATGAAGCCTGTTGACAAGTACATCGTATCGGGCATGCTCACGCCGCCTGGAAGGGGGTTCGCGCTGCCCAAAGTCTTGCAGGACAGGATAGAGAAGGAAATACCAGGCTACAGCACAGCGCTCATGGAGAATGGGGACAAAATATCATCATCCTACAGGACCTTTGAAGCAAGGGCGAGCATGCTAGAATGGTTCCTTCCGAAGCTTGGCAACAGTATTGACTCGATATTCATGGTGTTCAGGGTTCCGGATGTGCTGTCACACTCCAGGGACGCTGGCCCCAAAGAGCTGGAAGAATGCTACAAGAGGATAGATGAAAGGTTGTCCACAATACTCGAGAAAGTTGAGGCGAACGTGCTCATAGTGAGCGACCACGGGTATGGCTTCTCGGAAGGCAGAAAGATGCTTTTCATCAACAAATGGCTTGAAGAGAATGGGTATATCTTCTTTGAAAAGAAACCGAACGTATCCAAGAGCGCGATGCGTGCCAGGTCAATGCTTACAGGAAGGCTGGGGAAAGCTGCCAAACCGCTGGTGCGCAGGCTGAAGAACAGGGTACCTGAAACCTCCCTTCCATTCGACCCATCCTGCATCGACATGAGAAGAACGAAGGCATTCTCGTACAACACAACCACGTCACCGTATTGCGGCATATGGATAAACAGAAAAGGCGTATACAAGGACGGTTGCGTGGATGGTGATTATGAACATGTCAGGGACGAGATTATAAGCAAGCTTAAGGCCGAGAACCTTGTGGTAACAGCATGGAAGAGGGATGATATATTCCATGTGCACAATGACAGGATGCCCGACATCATAGTGGAAGGCAGGGGCCTGATATCAACAGGCTTCTCTGCTGTCATGGAGTCAACCTACAAGAGCTGCCATCTCATCAACGGCATATTCATAGCCCACGGGCCCGACATAGCCGTGGGCAAGGAGATAGCCAATGCCCGCATAACCGACATAGCGCCGACCGTGCTGCACATGTTCAGCCTCCCCATACCCGATGACATG
>QMZP01000042.1 GCA_003663225.1 Candidatus Aenigmatarchaeota archaeon
CCATTATACATGCTTGTATCGGAGAAATAAATTATTGGTTCTGAGAGTCGAGCAGGACCTTCTTGAAGTCGACTGGCGGGCTCTCCTTGACAGGCCTGACGGTCTTCCTCAGCATTATGAGCCTCTTCTTGGGTCCGGGAACGGAACCTGCTATCACCATGTATCCGCCCCTAACTATGCCATAGTTGGTGAAACCGCTCACGGGGTTAACTTCCTCTCCCTTCTCGCCTATTTTGAGAATCCTCTTGTTGTACTCTGTCCTCGTCTGAAAGCCGAGCTGGCCCGGCATGGCTATCTTGCCTGGAAGAACCCTTCCGGGCGTGACAGCGCCTATGTTGCCGACATGCCTCCTCTTCTTCTCGTGTTTCCTTGGCCTTATCTTAACTCCGAACCTCTTGACAACGCCCTGGAAGCCCTTGCCCTTCGTGACAGCCAGCACATCTATAGCATCACCATCGCTGAAGACATCGGATACCTTGAGCTCTGACCCGAGCTTGGCCTTGGCATAGTCCCATTTCTGCTTAACATCCTCACCGCCGATTGGCAGCTCGAACAGCTCGGGCTTCTTCTTCCTTATGCCAGACTCCCTGGGCTTGGTGTGGACTAGCAGCCTTATGTCGCTAATGCCCTCGATGCCCTTCTCCATTTCGGCCAACCTCTTCTTGCTGTCCACCTTCTTGGGTGTGTTAGTCTTCCTGTAAAGGTCCTTGTTGATGTTATCCGTCCATACGACACCTTTGTCCTCGAGACCATACGGGGTCTTCTTGTATGCCTTTATCCCGCACACTATGAGTGGCGGGCAGTCCAGAATTGTCACGCTCTTCACGACCTCCTTTCCGGATGTCGGGCTGCCCTTCTTGTTGTCTATAAACTTGGCCCTGCTCATGCCGGCCTTGTAAGCCGCGAAAGCCATTGGCTCGGCCTTGTCGGCCTTGGGCGTGGTGTTTATCCTTGGGTATACCCTTCTTGCCCTTTTCTTGGGCCAGTATGCTCTTGAACCCTTCTTTGGCTTATGTGACTTTGCCATAAGAAATCACCTTATACTCTCCTTCCTCTTCTTCCGCCCTTCTTCCTGCATCCATCATGCGGTATCGGGGTGACGTCCTTTATGGTGCCCACCCTGAGGCCTGTCCTGACGAGCGACCTTATCGCAGGCTGTGCGCCCTGGCCCGGTATCCTCTTCCTGTTGCCTCCTGGCGCCCTTACCCTCAGATGCACGCCCACTATGCCCTTCGAGAGCGCTTCCTGGGCTGCCCTCTTGGCGGCGTTCATTGCGGGGAACGCGCTTCCCTTGTCCTTGTCCCTGTTTGTAACCATTCCGCCAGAAACCCTTGATATCGTCTCTGCGCCGGTGGCGTCAGTTATGTGGATTATCGTGTTGTTCTCGGATGAGTATATGTGAGCCACTCCCCATTTGCCCAGGAACCTGGGCTTCCTGAATATCTTCCTCGGGGCAGGCTTCCTAACAACATCCTTCTTGCCCCCTATCTCGGCCTTTTCAACCTTCTTCTCCTTCTCCTTGAGCTGGGCCTCCACCTTCTTGGCCTTCTCCTTTAGGGCTTCGATGTCTATCTTTTTCTTGTCTTCCTTCTTCCCTTCAGGCTTTTTCTCAGCTTCCTTCTTCTCCGCCATAATCATCACTCTTTCTTGTTTTCAGGCTTCTCCTCAGCCGGTTTTTCCTTTGCTTCAGCATCCCCAGCTGCGTCCTTGTCCTTCTTCTCTGTCTTTGCTTCCTTGGCCTGTGCCTTATTCTTTGGCTCTGCGGGCTTCTCGGCTTCAGCAGGCTTCTCTGTCTTCTTCGCGGTCTTGGGTTTCGCTGCCTGTTGCTTTGCGTCGACGTCTATCTTGCCTTCTTCATCGACGTTGACAATGTAAGACGGGAACTTTATCTTCCTGCCATCTATCTTGACATGCCCATGCACTATGAGCTGCCTGGCATTCAGCGGGCTTGAAGCGGCGCCCTTGTTGAACACTATCGTCTGCAGCCTCCTGTCGAGAATGTCCCTGACTGTAAGGGCAAGAACGTCATCAAGGCTGCTTCCCTTCTTGAGCAGGCCCAGCTTTGATAGCTTGTCCATCAGAAGCTTCTCCTTGTTCTCATCGCTCTCGGCGATGAGCTGCCTTGCCCTTTCCCTGAACCCCCTGAGGTTCTCGTGGGATATGAGTATCTCCTTCCTCCTCCTGAGCCCGTACTCTGACATGATAACCTTGTTCTCCTTTATGGATTCGGATTCCCATGAGACCATGGGTTTCTTGAACTTCTTCCTGAGCTTTCTCATTATGAATCACCCTTTTTCTTTGTCGCCGGTTGCTCCTTCTTCTTGCTGACTCCCAGCGTCTTGCCCTTCCTGAACGAGCCCCTTGTCCTCTGGCCCCTTACGGGAAGGCCGCTGGCATGCCTTACACCCTTGTATGTCTTGAATTTCTTCATCTGGTCTATGTCCATCTTCTTCGTGAACTCCAGCTCGGACACCGTCAGGTGAGAATCCTTACCTGTCTTCGGGTCCTTCCTCCTGTTGTACATCCACGCAGGAAGTCCCAGCTTCTGGGGATTCATGACCATGTCTTCGAGCTTCTCCCTCTCCTGATCAGTAAGGTCACCGAGCTTCTTGCTGCCGATGCCCGACGCCTTGGATATGGCGTTCGCTAGCATGAAAGAGATGCCCTTTACATCCCTTATTGCATCAAAAACATTCTTCGTACCATCAAGGTTGGTCTCAGCCATCCTTATTATGTTGACGGCTTTTGATTCAGGCTTCCCCTTCGGCTTCTCCTGCTCCTTGCCCTTTTCGGGCTTGTCCTGTGTAGTTGCCTCTCCCTTTTTCCTCAGCTTCGCTTCCAGCTTCTTAAGGTCTGAGTCCGATCCCATTCATTCACCTTGTCGGGTTTGATTTATATTGGTTTGCTTGACAGCCAAACGATAGACTGCAGAAATAGCGTCCGCAGCCATACCCAAAAGCCCGGAGGCTTGAGGATCATTTGACCATTACTCCCGGAGGAGTTATAACATTAAATAACCATCAACTATATAAATATTACTTTGTGCTATTATACTCCAAGTGATTCCAATGGCAAGCCAGGTTCCTGTGTATTCGGTTTCAGGCAGCGAGAAGGGCAAAATGAACATAGCTAAACCGTTCTCGAAGCGTGTCAGGGAAGACCTTATAAAGAGGGCAGTGCTCGCGGAGAGGTCCGGGAACAGGCAACCGTACGGCTCTGACCCGCTTGCTGGCAAAAGGACATCAGCTCACTACCACGGCATGAGGCATTACAAGTACTCCATGATGAACAAGGAGATGGCGAGGATGAAGAGGATACACGGAAGCGGGTTCCTTTCATACACCGCCAGGTTCGTGCCGCAGGCAATAAAGGGGCGCAAGGCGCACCCGCCAAAGGCGGAGAAGGTGTGGAAGGAGAAGATAAACAAGAAGGAATGGCTCAATGCGCTCTATTCCGCCATAGCGGCTTCCGGGAAGAAAGAGACAGTGGCATCCAGGAACCATGATGTTGACTCCATAAAAAACGTGCCCCTTGTCGTCGAGGACAAGCTTCAGGAGCTGAGCAAGACGTCCGATCTCAAGAAGACGCTTGAATCGCTTGGCGTCAGCGGCGAGCTCAAGAAGGCATCCAAGAAGAAGGCAAGGGCAGGTCGCGGCAAGACACGTGGAAGGAGAGCCAGGACCAGGAAGGGGCCGCTAATAATAGTCTCTGATGACAAAGGGATAAAGAAGTCCGCAAGCAACATAGCGGGCGTGGACGCGATAGAGCTCAAGAATCTCTCGGTGGAGATGTTGGCGCCGGGTACGCATCCCGGCAGGCTCTGCATATGGACGCGGTCCGCGATGGAAGAGCTCAACAAGAGCGCCAAATGATTATTCTGCTGACTTCCACAACACGTTGAAATAATTCATGAACGTTCTGGCTACCTCTTTGCTCTTTATCACGAACAGTGTGGCACCTTCCCTCGTCCATACGAGCATGTCAATGGTGTCCTTGTGCATGCCTATGCTCGACATCGTAAACTGAGGAAGGTATCTCACCTGCGTGTTCTTCGAGTCCTCATAGAACCTCGCATGCTTAGACCCCTTCAGGCGGCTGTTGAATATTATCTTGGTCTTTAGACCCCTGCCGGACCATTTTCTGTGGTAGTCCTGGAAGAAGTACCTGACACCCTTGGCTATCGGGTAGCCTGTCCTTGCGCCGAATACCAGCCTTTCTTCCCCGTTTGTGGCCCTCTTCAGCAAGTCGTTGTAGTATGACCTGATCCCGTCATAGCCCTCATAAACCATCGCTTCATGCCCCCTGCTCCTCCTTCCCTGCCTTCTCATCAGTTCCGGTATGAGCTTCTTTATCCCCTCTTTTTGCTCCCTTATCTCCTCTTCCCTGCTCTCTATCAGCTCCAGGAGCCTCTTCGGCGAAGTGGTCCTGAAAATCTTAACCTTGCCTTCCTTTATGTAAGTGGCGAGGCCCATCGAGATGAGTCTTTCGAGCACGGGGTAGACCTTCGAGCTTGATATCCCGGATTCCCTGACAATCGCTCCGGTGGTGCTTGGCCCGAGTTCGAGGAGAGCACTGTATACCCTGACTTCGCCATCAGTCATCCCTATCTTCCTGAGTTGCTCCATGTTTAAGGTTGGGCCGCTCTGCCTTAAATTACTACCCCCAAAGGGGGGAGAATATCCTGATATCCCTGCTATACAATGATGATACAGGAGGTGGAAAAATGGCGAAAATATGCCCGATAACGGTTGAAGCCCTTCCGGTCTACAGCGGACTGGACGGTGATAACGCTGACAACTACTACAGGGCAGGACAGCGCAACGGCCTGCTGTCCAGCGAGGTTATAGCCCCGTTCTCCGGTGCGCTCAAGGGATACACGGGATACGATGACGACAATATACCGGACCGTGAGACAGAGGTTGCATGCGACCTGGGAGACATGAGGTTCCTGATGAAGGTCACTCCGACCAAGAAGAGGCCGGGATACCGCGAGGTCTATGACGGTCTCAGGGGGCATCTGCATGCCACGCTCTCGGAATACGAAGCAGGCAAGAGGCCGGTTGGTGTGATAACCATAGAAGGCGAGCCCTACATCTCTGCGCATGACGTGCTTGGCAGGTTGAGCGACGCAAGGAACACTGTCACCTCGGAGGGCGTCAAGATAGAGATAGCGGAGTCCCCGGAGATGCCTGATGGGGTCGATTCAGTGGTCCTGCCGCTGGGCATGGACATGTCGAGCCTGAACGAAGGGAATGCCACCAGGTACATGGAATCCCTGAGGCTGTCCGAAGATTATGGTGCCATAATATCCGGGTTCGAGGATGAGCTGATAGGCCTTACCGGGTACGATAACGACCACCCGCCCGGAGAGACTGAGCACATGTTCAGGCACATAGGCGGCCACGTGTTCCACGTGAAGAGCATACCTTATGACAGCACGAGTTGGGGCAAGGTGGTGTCCGGGCTTGACAAGCAGCCCCCAAAGAAGAAGGTGGAGAACGGCGGCGACCTGGTGCTTCTGACGAACGACATACACATACCCAGGCTCGAAGCGTACCGCATGAGGAAAAGGGAAGGCAACCACATGGTAAGCCTCAAAGGCCTTCTGCAAAGGATGGACGAGCTCGTTGACGAGAACACATCAACGAAGGTTAGACAGAAGCCGATAACGCATTACCCGATAGTATGACAGGGCCGCAAGGCCCTTGTTCGTTTCTTTTTACATTACTACAAACCTTTATAAACACCATGTAGCATATTATACTAACGCCCGATAAAAGCCGGCTGATGGGTAACCATTGCTAGTTTTTATCAAGGCTATACTCTATAGGAGACAACATGCCCAAGGAACCCACCAACAAAGAGCTGGACAAGATGATAGACGATTCTGTCAAGGACATGAAGAAGGAAGAGGAGGCAAGGCCAGCTGCCAAAGGGGATAAGAAGGAGAAACCAGCGGAGCCGAAGGCAGGGAAGGAGAAGCCGAAGGCCGAGGAGCAGGCAATAAGGGTAGTCGAAGGCTACGACCCCTGGAAGATACTCATGTATCCCCACCTTGCTGAGAAGAGCATGAACATGGTGGAGATAGAGAACAAGCTCGTTTTCATAGTGAAGAGGAACGCCACGAAGGAGCAGATAAAGGATGCAGTGGAGAAGGGGTTCGATGTCAAGGTAACCGGCATCAACGTGATAATCACGAGGAAAGGCAGCAAGAAGGCATACGTCAAGCTTTCACCCGACAACAGCGCAGCAGACATAGCCACGAGGCTCGGGATGATATAAGAGGTATGATATGGGAAGACCGCTAAGATCTCAGAGAAGGGGAAAGGGTTCGCCTACTTACAGGGCTCCCCCGAGGAAATTCAAGCCCCTGCTGACATACAACGGGCGCGAAGGCAGGGTGGTTGACATAATAAACGACCCGATAAGGAATTCCCCCCTGGCAAAGGTCACTTACGATGACAACAGCACCGGCTACATAATAGCCACTGAAGGCATGAAGGTCGGTGACAGCGTATCAGAGAAGGTCAAGACACTGGGCGACGTGAACGAGGGCACGCAGATATCGTGCGTGGAGGCGTCGCCGAACTCCGGGCCCAAGATATGCAGGGCACCCGGTTCGGCAGCCACACTCGTTTCCAAGACTGACAGGTATTGCATAATACAGCTGCCGTCCAAGAAGACCATGAAGCTCAACATAAAATGCAGAGCAGCAACGGGCGTCCCTGCCGGCGAGGGCAGGAAGGACAAGCCATTTTTAAAGGCAGGAAGCAAATACCACTTGATGAAGGCAAGGGGCCACATGTACCCGAGGACGTCGGGCGTGTCCATGAACGC
>QMZP01000043.1 GCA_003663225.1 Candidatus Aenigmatarchaeota archaeon
GAATACGGGGCGCTCGGGCATTCTGCATAATGCACGATGGCCTCGGGCTTCACCTCCTCCAGGAACTCCTTGAGCCTCGGCCTGTCCATAATGTCCATGCGCCTGAAGTTTATGTCTATGCCAAGGACCTCTTTGGCCGCCTGCAGCCTCTCTGTCATCTTCATTATTGGCACCACGGTATGCGAGCCCTTCTCAGCGACACATTCCCTTCTCCAGTAGTTGTCAATGCCGCTTACCTGGAAGCCCAATGCCCCGAGCTTCAGTGCAAGGGTCCAGCCGAGGTATCCGTCAATCCCCAGAATCATGACGCGCATGTTCCTGAGCATGTATATGTTGTAGTCCTCGTTCAGCTCCCATTCAGGGCATTCCTCAAAGGTGACGGAAGGCTCGAAATGCCCGAGGTCCGGCCTGCGGCCGCACTCTATGACTATGGTGTCGCTTTCCTTCAGTTCCTTTATCTTCTCTTTGGACTGGCCACAGGCGCGGAAATCAACATTGCCCTTGAATATGGCGGCAGGGCAGTTCCAGCAAGTCTTAGAACAGTTATATGGCTTAACCGGTTGCCCGTGGGTTGGCGCGGGCGAAGCCTGCGTCGCGTCTTTCTGGCTTGACGGCCCGTTTTTGTTGGTTATTGCCGTCGTGTCCTCTTTTTGACCGGAAGTAGAAGAGGTCTCCGTCTGCTCCATTCCATATTTGTCTGCCATTCATGCACCCTGCAATCTGTCCAGAATATCTCTGATATCCACTACTTTGGGTTTATCATTTATAATGTTTCTGTTGTGGCTGCCCTTCACGAAAAGGAACGCGTCGTCCTGGCTGTGCTTGCCTGTCAGGACCGGGTGCATGCCGGGCTCCTTCTCGATATCCATCAGCGAGGCCTTGAGGTTGAAGCCTTTGTCAGCCAGCAGTATGAGGTCGGGCGCCCTGCCCGTATGCGGTCCGTTGTATATGTCTTCCCTTCGGAAGGTTCTGCGTATCACCTTCTTCCCGTTCACCTTGAGATTGCTGAACAGGGATTCAAGCCCGCTGAGAACCCGCTCCCTTTCCTCCGGCCTCACCGCGCCCCTGGGATACTTCCCTTCCATGTTAATGTATATCCTGCCAGGGTCCAGCGCGAAGGCCTTTGTACCTTCAAGCATGTTTGAGTAGCTTAATGGTTTCTTCACTTGCATGGATTGGTTCGGGTGAGTCCCCCCTTTGGGCTGGTCATCCAGCTTCAGAAAGCCGCTGTCCCTGAGCACCCTGTTCACGTTGACGTTGACCTCGGCAAGCTCCATGCCGTGGTCAGAGCACATGACCAGGTTGTCCTCGGGTCTCATCCACCCTGTTATCTCCCCTATCGCGTCGTCTATCTCCTTGAAATAATTCCTGAAGCCGCCGTGTAGCTCATGCCCCGGGTCCTCCCAGGCATCCCACAGGAAATGCCCTATGCGGTCAGTGCCCGTGAACACTACCATGAACGTATCCCACTCCACCTCTTTCCATAAGTGCCTGACGGCTCTCATCCGTATGCCGTGCACCTTGGACAGCTCGTCCAGCAGCAGCTGCTTGGACTTGTGGCCCTTGGCGGCGTCCACGTCTATCCTGTAATCCATCTCCTTCAGCTTGGGCACGTATGACTCAGGATAAACGGCCTTCTCCAGGTCCAGGGAAACGAAGCCTGAGACCAGGAAGCCGTTCAGTTCCTTGGCAGGGTAAGTGGAAGGGACGTTGACTATCACGTGCCTGCCCTGGTTCTCGTGCCAGAAAGGCTTGGCCCTGAGGTTGTTGAAGTTGGGAAAGGAAAGCGTGTAGCTGCCCGGTATCATGTCAGTGAAGCCAAATATGCCGTGCTCCCCCGGGTTCTTGCCTGTTATTATCGAGCTCCATGACACTGAGGATATCTCGGGTATGGATGACTCCATCTTCCTGAAAACACCGTCTTCACGCAGCCTCCTGAAGTTGGGCATGGTGCCGTCGTCCGACAGCCTCTCTATCAGCCCGTACGGCACTCCGTCCAGGCCTATGAAAACAGTGCGCTCGCCGTTTGCCATAAGTAATACTTCGACCTAAATTTTAAATTGTTTAGAAGAACACCACGTACCTCGTAAGCGCCAGTATGTTCCAGATTATCTTGAACGGGTTTATGCGCGAGTTGGAACGCCTGGGTTTGGTATGGATGGGGACAGATGATATGTTCATGCCCAGCCTGCGCATCTGCAGTATCATGTTCGTGCCATAGAGCGACTTGGACATGTCCACCCTTCTCATGCGCCTCTTCCAGAACGCCCTGAACCCTGTAGTGGCGTCCTTTATTCCGCGCACCCTGCGCCTTACCATCCATGCCATCAGCCTCTCGGTAAGCCTGGGCAGGTGCCTGCGCTCACCGAGCACCATGTCATACCCTTTCACCAGCATGTCAATCAGCTCCTCTATGTCCTCAGGCCCGTGCTCGCCGTCAGCGTCCATTGTTACTATTATCTCGCCCCTGGCGGCGAAGATGCCCTTTTGCTTGCTCAGCTCCGGGCCCAGGTTGTTGCTGTTCCTCACCACCTTGGCGCCATGTTCCCTTGCCTTCCAGGACGTGGCGTCCCCGGAGTTGTCGTCGACCACTATGACCTCATACCCGTCCGGTATCCTGTCTATCAGGCTTCCTATGGTCTTCTCCTCGTTGTATGCAGGTATTATTACTGTCACGCTTGGCTTTTCGCCCATTCCACTGTCTCCTTCAACGCCTCTTCCATCCCATACTCTGCCCTGAACCCCAGCATCTCCTTTGCCTTCCCGCTGCTCAGCACGCTCTCTCTTATGTCGCCCTGCCTGGCCGGGCCGTTCTTCTTCTCAAAGCCCCCTATCAGGCCCTCCAGCATGCCTACCAGCTCGTTGAGCGATGTGCTCTTCCCGGTGGATATGTTGTAGGCCTCCCCGGGCCTCGACTGGGAGGCCGCCAGCAGCCCTGACACTATGTCCTTGACATAGATGAAGTCCCTTTTCTGCCCGCCGTCGCCGTCTATGGTTATGGGCTTGCCTGCAAGGGCGTTCGCTATGAAAACGTATATCACGGCCTTCGGGTTCCTGGGTCCGTAAACGTTCGAGAACCTCGCAACAGCGGTCTTCAGGCCGTAGTTGTTGGCATATGCCTTGCAGTAGCCCTCACCCGCAAGCTTTGAAACACCATAAGGCGATATCGGGTTCTTGGGATGCTTCTCATCAACAGGCACGTATTGCGGGTTGCCGTACACTGCAGCACTGGAGGAATAGACCACGCTGGCATCGGCCTTCCTGGCGGCCTCGAGCACGTTCAGCGTCCCTATGCCATTGGTCGCCATATCCATCCGTGGGTCCTCGATGGATTTGGGTACGCTTACCTGGGCAGCGAGATGGAATATGGTATCCACACCGTCGGCAGCGTCTTCCGTTTGTTCGGGCTTCCTTATGTCACCCTCCACTATGCGGGCCCTGCCACCCCAGTAATCGTTCCTGCGAACGTCCAGGATAGTGACCTCGTGCCCCTCTGAAAGAAGCCTGTCCACGAGATGGGAACCGACAAAACCACAGCCGCCTGTAACCAGCGCTTTCATACAATCACTTAGCTAATATTGGAGCCCCGGTTTTAAAAGAAGCCAATCATCCATAAACCATATAAGTCATACTTCATACTACTGAAGTATGGATGCCGCTGAGAAGGAGAATGCCCTAAAGCTGCTTGACGAGAAGCTGAACCACTACCTTGACGAGAAGCTGGAAGCCGGAGAGATACGGGAGGAGCTGTACAAGCAGGCAAAGGGCAATGTGATGAGGAACCTCAAGGCCTGGATAAGCGACGATTTCATAGCCAGGAACTCGCCAGGGCTTCTGCAGGGGCTCATGAATGCCATAAGGCAGGAGAGATGGGAGGACATAATATATGCGTACGCCAACGAGATATCATTCGGCACGGGCGGGATACGCGGGCTTGCCTGCTTCAACAAGGAAGAGGTCGGCAAGCTGTCAGAGGAGGGGCTGGACGCTCCAATACTTAGAGGGCCCAACACAATAAACGACATCGTGCTGCTTCTCAAGTCAGCCGGTCTGGCCAAGTACGCTAGCGAGAACGGCCTGAAGAGCATAGTGATAGGGTATGACAGCAGGATAAGGGGCAGGGACTTCGCCGAGCTCATAACCAGCCTGTTCCTGGCATACGGCATAAAGGTCTACCTGTTCGACGAGTCTTGCCCCTACCCGGAGCTCACCTTCGCCATACCGACCATAGGGGCTGATCTGGGGGTGCTGATATCAGCGAGCCATAACGACAAGAGGTATAACGGGTACAAGATATCCTCCAGGACCGGCGCGCAGATAGACGTGGTCCAGAGGAATATGATATACAACGAATACATAAGCAAGATGTCCACATCTGACATAATGCTAAAGCCCATATCAGAGGCCAAGGAAGGCCTAACGTTCGTTGGTGGCTCCGAGAGGCTCCCTGGCAAGGACTATATGGGCAGGGACCTTATAGACATGCACACCAAGCACATAGACCACATGAAGGGATTCATAATAGACAAGCCCATGTTCTCGGAATGGGCAGGCAAGCTCAATGTGGGGTATTGCGCGTTCTACGGCGCCGGTTACAAGTCAGTGCCGAGGATACTGAGGGAGATGGGAGTCAGGGACCTGAAGATAGTGGCTGAGATGAACAGGCTCGACGGCACGTTCCCGTGCTTCCACCTTTACCAGCAGCCTGATCCGGGAGACCCGGTCGCGGAATCGGTCGCAGTGGAGGCGTTCAAGGAGGAGCATGGCGAGGATGCATTCAGGCAGCTGGATGTGATGTATGCAACAGACCCGGATGCTGACCGCGTGGGTTTCGTTGTCAAGGTCCCCGAGGCACAGAGGGAAGCGTACAGGAAGATGTCCAAGCCAGTGCCCGGTCTGGACAAGGCACTCAAGGAAACGCTGGACAACTACAAGGAGAGGGAAGACCACGACTGGTACCTGCTCACTGCTGACGAGGCCTTCTCGCTGCTGTTATGGTACAGGCTGGAAAGGATGAAGGAGCTGAACGGCGGCAGGGTGCCTGACGCTGAAAAGAGCTTTATAGTGATAAACCACACAACAACCGACATGCTGACGAAGATTGCACAGAAGTACGGCGTGGGGACTGTCAAGGCATGGGTGGGTTTCACGTTCATATCCGGATGCGTCGAGAAGATATGGAACGGGGAGAAGCTGGACCCGGAGAAGGACCACGACTTCATGCTTGAGACCATAGGCATGGACGGTGACAGAAGCATAAACATAGGTGCGTTCGAGCAGAGCAACGGGTTCACAATACTCGGCGGCAAGCCCCTCCCTGGGAAGTATCTGGGGCAGAACGGCCACACAAGGGACAAGGACGGCATACTGGCTTGCGCGCTGTTCACAGAGCTCGTGGCGTACGCCAAGTCAAAAGGCAAGAGCATAATAGAGCTGCTGGATGAGAAGGTGTACCTTGACCCCGGCATAGGGTTCTTCGCCAACCACGTGGAGGCCAGCCCGTACTGGGGCCAGTATGAGGGGCCCACGGGCCTTTCCAAGAAGATAGGCGTGCTCAAGAGGCTGGACAAGATAATAGAGGAATTCAACGCGGGCAAGGAGCTGGTGCTTGCCGGGAGGAAGGTCCTCTCGGTAGAGAGGTATGCGACCGGCAAGTACGACGCGCTGCACAACTGGAAGGGCTTCCCGGACGAGGGCATACGCTTCTTCTTCGATGAGGACAGGCTGAGCTACATGACTGTCAGGCCCTCCGGCACTTCCCATTGCATAAGGTTCCATTCGCAGATACATAAGGACGTAAACAGGGAGAACCTGCTTGAGAAGAAGGTTGAGGCATACCAGGAAGCGAAGGACGTCATAGCCGCAATAAGGGAGCTATGCGGCGCAGGATAGCCGATTAAACCTTTATAAATGAAACTCCCCATAACCTATCAATTGAGTGATTCCATGAAGCTTAGCATTGTAGAAAAGAAGAAGAACAAGTGGAAGATAGAGGTGGACGGGGAAGATCATGCCCTGCTGAACCTTCTCAGGGAGAACGCCTGGAAGGCAAAGGCCAAGCAGGCATCCTACATGATACAGCACCCGTACCTTTCCAAGCCCGAGATAACCATAATGGGCGACAATCCCAAGAAGATACTGGCAGACTCCGCCAAGATGACCATAGACGACGTAAAGGCCTTCCAGAGGGAATTCAAGAAGGCCTTAAAGTGATTACCTGTTCTTGTAGGCTGCGAAGAATATCGCTATTATTACCACTAAACCTATTATCAGGACCATATTGTCCTCTGACACAGGGAACCCGCTCGGCAGCCAGTCTTGGATGAGCTGCGTGCCCTGGCTGAGCATGAACACCGCTATCAGTCCCAGGACTGCCATGAGCATGGTCCAGTCCTTCTCGCCCGCCCCCCTGAACAGGGAAGCTATGAACTTTATGAAGAATATGACTATGAACAGCATTGCGGCCCATGGCATTATACCGGTCACGAACTGGACCATCTGGGCATTGCTGACAGCAAAGAATGCTATCACCACCGCTATGAGCAGGTTGACCGCGTTCTTCTTGAACACCGACGCTATGTCCAGCGCACCGTAGGTTATCGCCAGCACGAACACGAACGGAAGCAGGAAACCTGTAAGGTCAAACATAACATCACGCAGCCTTTCTATACTCCCTTCTATATTTCC
>QMZP01000044.1 GCA_003663225.1 Candidatus Aenigmatarchaeota archaeon
GGCTCTGACGCTCACACGCTCGGCATGGTGGGGGTCGGGGCGATAAGCGCCAAGGCCGGCAGCGTCAGCGCGCTGCTGAAGGCAATAAAGGCCGGCAAGGTCACAATGTCGAGAAGATACGTGCTGCTGAGCGAGATGAAGGAATGGAACAGGCAGAGGATGATAAACGAATACATGCACGTAGTGAGATACATCGACAAGAAGTTCGGCAGGGCGGGTGCATGGGCGATGAAGGGGCTGATGAGGAAGTTCATGTTCTCTGACAGCGTGGTATGGGACATGCTTGCAAGGGCAACTGTCTTAGGGTCTGTCGTGTACGGCAGCATAAAGATATTCAGCTACTGCTGAATTCTTATAAATATGATGTAACAAATTATGCAAAGATAACATCAAGCGGGAGTCCCCTAGCGGCCAATGGGGCTGGCCTAAGGAGCCAGTGGCTTAGAGTCCCCCTCACACCAGTGAGGCCGGGACGAGCAATGCCTTCGCCGGTTCGAAAGGGTATGACGGCTTTAACTGATACGCGCAAGCAGTCTGTCCTCGTGCATCCGGCCTCCCGCATCATATGGGCGATACCCATTCCCATCCGGACGTCATCTTCTTGTATTCCCATATCCTTTCTTGGAAGGCGGGGTACTGCTTCTGTATCATACCTATGATGTGATAGCTTAGAAGCATGTAGCCCAGCGGGCCGAACCCGTCAGGCACCCCTATGTGGTGCGTCGCGCCCCGCGTCGTGCCGAACTCGTCGCACTTGGCCCCTATGCCAACGTACAACTCCTTCTCAGAGTCTATGACGCCAGCGCCGTGCATCATGTTGGTCTTGTATGCCGCGATGGTTCCGGCCTGCCTGCCCAGTATCTCGCCGTTTATCTTCCATCTTGCCATCTCGGCTACCTCCGGCATGTTGTCGGGCAAGATCAGGCTGAATGCCCCGAACCTGCCATAGCCGCCTTCCGGCTCCGGCGCATCCCTTATGGCTTTCCTTATGGTTTTCATGTCCTCGTGTGTTATGCCCTGCACCATTCTTCCGTATGTGGACGTGTTTATGGTGGGTGGCTCGTCTGTGGCTGGCACCAGTATCTCGTTTATCCTGTCGCCGAACTCCCTCTTCACCTCGGAGTCTTCTTTGCACACTATGACATTGACTGGAAGGCCTGCATCGAGCGCATATCCTGCTATAGGGACTATGTTCCGTGAGCCGCTCGCCGACACTATGGTAACGTCGCCCAGTATGTCCTTCTTGGTGTCTATCTCGTACTTGGCTAGCACCTCTGCGGCATGCGAGAACACCCTGCCAGCGAACCTGTAGATGACCCTGCCAGCGAGGTAGCCGTTCTGGCTCCCGACTACAAGCGTGTGGTCGCTTTCGGGCAGATTCAGCTCATAATCGCCAGCCTGCTCAAAGAAATCAATGGCCCTCCTAACGTACTCGTCCATCGTGGCTACTTCCGGCGGCATTGTTTATTATACGCAGAGCTGGCTTAAGTTAATTCAATAAAAGAAAAGGTCAGAAGAGGCCTCACTGGGCATCTTCCTTCTTCTTCACTATTATGACCTCGCCCTCTTCCTTGCCGAGATCCCTTTCCAGCCTTTCTATGTCCTTCTTTATTGCGTCAAGGTGCGCAAGGATCCTCTCCTTCTCCTTCTGGAAGTTCTCGAGGTCTTCGTAGACGCGCTTGGCTTCCTTGAACTCGTTCATGTGCATCATCACGTAGGGGAACTTGTTCATCTCATTGGATACCTGCGCGCACATCTCGCCAAGCCACTTGTTCATCGCCACCTTGACGTCCTTCTTTATCATCTTCTCGTCGTCCATGTGGGCCTTCATTATCCTGACCACGGCAGCGGTCGGGAACGGCAGCTTCATCTTGGCTTCTTCTTCCTCGGATACCTCGTCTTCGGCCCCTTCGGCCTTCTCTTCCTGCGTCTCCTGCTGCTCTTCCTCTGCAGGCTTGGCATCAATGCCCTTTGTCTCTTCCTCTGTCATTATATTCCTCCTTTTAGCTGTACATGCCCTCAAAATATGCCCCTTGCGGGCATAGCGTTGAACAGAAGTTCAACATAACATGATGTAAATCCTTGTTTTTCTGGTTTAAATAGGTTTTTCGGACCGATGAAAACCAATATAAAAGGGGGCATGGACAAGTATTATACATTCGGTGCGTGCTGATGTTGCCTTTAGATACACTCTCATTCATAGCGTTTCTGGCCGCCATGGCGGTGTTCGTCGTGCTGGACAGGAAGAGCATCGAGGCGCAGGCAATCTTTCTGATAAGGCGGACCAAGCGGGGGAGGAATTTCATAATAAACACAGGCAGGCGCTTCCACCGGTTCTGGACATGGGTCGGCAACATAGCCGTTGTGACAGTGTTCATTGCCTCGATAATAGGGGTATACAACCTTTTGCTGATATTCCTCGACATCGTTGCCAACATGAGGCCGGCTGTGGGGGTCGGCGGCCTGGTGATACCGTCGCCCGTCGCTGTCGCAGGTGGCGGCTTCATAGGCGTTCCGTTGTGGTACTGGCTGATATCGGTCCTCGTGCTCATGTGCGTCCATGAGGGCATGCACGGCATAATGGCTGCAAGCCAGAAGATGAAGATAAAGAACCTCGGATGGATATTGCTGCTCGTCCTTCCCATGGGTGCTTTCGTGGAGCCTGACGAGAAGGATGTGGCCAGAAAGAAGCCAATGGCACAACTGAGATTCTTCGCCGCAGGCTCGTTCGCGAACTTCGTGACTGCGTTTCTCATAGCCTTTATAATAGCCCCAATGATATTCACTGCCGTTACGGTACCGGCAGAAGGCGTTCACGTGTTCCCGCAGAAGGGATACCCGTTCGCCAACTCCACCGAGCTGAGGCAGCTGACCGATCATTTCAACAGCACGATGAACCCGAAATTCTTCGTGAGGAGCATAGATGGCCGTACCGTCAGCAGCGTGGACGGCATAAAGGAAGTGTTCGCGGCTGAGGGCATCATGCCCGGCGATTACGTGTCCCTGAACATGGACATATACTATGGTGACAACAAGGACAACGTGGACATCATGATACAGGCCGTTTCTAATCCCGAGAACAAAACCAAGGCATACATAGGCATACTGATGTTCGACGAGGATGCGATGAGCAAGCAGTTGCTGCCATCCCAGTCCATAATGACTTTCCGGGTGGTAAGCGACGGATTCATACCATACAGGAGGGCGTTGTTCTTCCTGCATGAGCTGCTGTTGTGGATGTTCTTCCTCAACCTTGGCATAGGCCTTTTCAATGCGCTGCCGCTAAGCATACTGGACGGCAAGAGGATGTGGGACACGCTGCTAAAGAGGATTGTCCCCAGGAGGTCCAAGAAGATAATGAGGGCGGTAGAATGGATAACGCTTGTCATACTGCTCGTGATACTGCTTCCTGCCATACTGTCCAATTTCATCTAAGGACAAAGCTTATAAAGCAGCATCTGGTTATTATTCCTATCCCGGTGCAATGAGAACTGCAGAGGGTCAGCGGCCCGTTGAAGCAGCATGCCGGCTGGGTGAGAAGCGTGCGGGATTGCCGCATCTGATTCTTCACCCTATAATGACGGAGGTAATAAAATGGCAAATTTCAAGGTAGTGATATCAGACCCCGCTTCAAAGAAGGCGTACCAGAAGGAGGTTGAGCAGGCTCCTTCAGGCCTTATGGGCAAGAAGATAGGCGAGAAGGTCTCAGGCAGCGGACTGGGCCTCGAGGGCTACGAGCTTGAGATAACAGGCGGGTCTGACAGCGACGGCTTCCCCATGAGAGGTGACATAGAAGGGCCGGCAAGGAAGAAGGTCATACTGACCTCGCCGCCTGGGTACAAGCCCAAGGACGCAGGAAAGAGGAAAAGGAAGTCTGTAAGGGGCAACACAATATCCCAGGACATAGCCCAGGTGAACGTCAAGGTGGTCAAGGCTGGCGCAAAGAAGCTGGAAGAGATAATGGGTAAGAAGGAAGAGAAGTCCGAAGTCAAGGATGCCGAGAAGGCTGAAGCAAAGGGAGAGAAGGCAGAAGCCAAGCCTGCAGAGAAGCCAGCTAAGAAGACTGAACAGAAAACTCCAATGGGGGAAGGCGGGCAGGAAGCACCCAAGGAAGAGAAGCCTGCAGAGAACGCTGAAGAGCAGTCAGCGAAGGCGGAATCCAAGATGGGAGTGAAGAAGCTGGAAGACCAGGAGAAGAAAACCAAAGATATGGAATGATTTCGTTGAGTGTCCGCATTTTTCTTCCGCGGGCCGGCATTATTTTTTCAGAATATGCGCATGCTGTCCCTCTTGTGCTTAGTCCAAGAGGTCAGCCTTGACAGCTTGAAGAAGCCGACATTGTTCTTGCTCTCTATGAATTTGTGGAAGCAATGCCTGCACACATGCCCGCCGACGTTGTTCCTCAGCTTGCTGTCGCAGACGTTTATTACGTAGCGCTCGTCCACTATCTCCTTGCATATCATGCAATATGCCATCTTACCCACGACCTATGCTTTGTTGACAGTCTTGTCACGCCAGCACATGTCCCACCAGGGGCATTTGTGTCCCTTTTGGTTTTTTATGCAGCAATCCTTGCATATCATGGCGCCCTTCGGGTTGTGCTCCTCACAAGGAACTGTCCTCACAGCGTCCTTGCCGCAATCGTGACACTTCAACAAAATCACTCCAAAACGGTTTGAAATAACTACTGGCATGGATCGTATTTAAAGATAACCCACGTCATTCCCACTTGTGACGAAGTCCGCCATGAGAATGTTATTTAAGTTTTCAATACAATAGTCATGAAGTGGTTCTATGCCAGAGAGGATGACAGCAAAGAAGGTCAAGATATCCGACATAGTGAACGGCGAGTGGGTCCAGCAGGAGGGAATGGATCCCAGCTACGTCATATCAAAGTCAGGTGAGAAGGTTTCAAGGGCGAGGATACTGGCCACTGTAATGAACAAGTTCATTTCAGAGGACAAGAACTTCGGCTCCGTGACCATGGACGATGGCTCGGACACCATGAGGGCCAAGTGCTTCAAGGACCTCGAACCCATAGAGAACGCCGAGAAAGGGAGTCTCGTTGACGTCATAGGCAAGGTAAGGGAATACAACGGTGAGATATACGTGATGCCAGAGGTCGTTCGGAAGGTGGATGACCCAAACATGCTGCTTCTAAGGGAGCTGGAGATAAAGAAGCACAGGAAGGATGTTGAGAAGCAGAAAGGCAGGGAAGATGACGGGCAGGGCAGCGGGGCCATAAGGCCGGCCGGCAGCGAGAAGGATGAGCTGAGAAGGAAGGTCCTCGAGATAATAGAGTCGGGAAAGGAAGGCATGGAGTATTCCAAGGTCATAGAGCAGAGCGGGGAGCCGGAAGAGAAGATAGAACCCGTGATAAACGACCTGCTCTCCGAGGGCATATGCTACGAGCCCATGCCCGGGAAGATAAAGAAGATATGACTAGCGGGCAGCGGGCCTCATTTCTTTGAAGTCGTTGAACAGCAAGGCGAAGGCATAAATGCCCAGAACTGAAGTGGAAATGAGCAGTATCAGCTCGACCGGGGCCTCATTGAACATGTTCACGT
Source organism: Candidatus Aenigmatarchaeota archaeon (assembly GCA_003663225.1). Lineage (GTDB taxonomy): Archaea > Aenigmatarchaeota > Aenigmatarchaeia > QMZP01 > QMZP01 > QMZP01. Next base: position 5,568 of record QMZP01000044.1, read on the forward strand.
GGATGACGGCTGTCTTGGATGGGCTTACGTATGCTATCATGAATATCGAGAACATGACTATGAAAGCGCTTAGGAGCATAGTCAGGCCGCAAAGGGCGACCAGCCTCCTTTTCCTGTCCCTATGCCATGCATGTGCGCTCGTGCCGTGTATATCATTGCCTCTACTGCTAAGATTGCCAGACATAGACCCCCCGGTATATTATTTGTAGAAAAATTTTAAATAGGTTAGAATCAGAACACGTCGGGACTCTCTCCACCGGGATTCTCCTTGTCCGGCTTCTTGGATTCCTTTGGACCCCCATCGGCCGGGACGGCGGGCGGAAGCTCTACCTTCTTCTCTGGTTGCGGTTTTGAGAACATCTCTATGTATTTCTTTTTGGATTTCCTGTTAAGGACAGTCCTGACTATGATCCATGCTATTATGAACAGGACCAGTATTATTATGAAGTCTATGGGCTGCAGGTTCACTATCAGGGGCTTGTCGGTGGGCGGCGTGCTGCCTGTCGGCCCCTGATACTTTATCAGGTCCCTGCAATTGTTCAATGCCAGCTCGGTGAGCTGTGTAGCCTGCGTTATGTTGCCCCCCTGGAGGTGCTTCTCCGCCTGCAGTATCATCTCCATGAGCTCCATGCACTCGGGGTTCTCCTGGAACAAATCCCTTGCGAAAAGTATCTTGGTCTCCACCTTCGTGGCATTCGTGGGCGCTGTCTCGAACCTGAGGTAGAGGGACTCGTTGAGCTCAGGGGAAGTGACGTTTGCGTCTATCCTTATCTCGTACACGCCTATGCTCTCATTCACTATGTCTATGGTCAGGTTGGTGGTCACGTTGCTTCCCGTCTCCAGCTTGCTTATGCTGGTGTTCTGGAGGGTCAGCTCTATGTTCTTTGTGTCCACGTTTATGGTAAGGTTTATGGCATTGAGCGTGGTCTTGCCCGTGTTCTTCAGCACTATGGGGACAGCCATCCTCTTAAGGGGTATGAGCGTGACGAAGTTCTTGGCGAACATGCGGAGCGACGCTATCTTGACGCTGCCCGTGCTGCCGCTGGTCCCCCCGCTCGGTGTGCTTATGTATATGTA
>QMZP01000045.1 GCA_003663225.1 Candidatus Aenigmatarchaeota archaeon
AAAGGACATAAAGGTAAAGGGGCAGGACAAGAACTATCTCCAGCAGAAGCTGGTGGTATACCAACTGATGCAGCGCAGATTGGAAGAGCTGCAGCAGCAGGCCATGCTGATAGAGAGGAAATACAAGGAGCTGGAAACCACCAAGCAGACTCTCGGAGACATGAAGAAGCTGAAGAAGACCGACGAAGTCTTCTTCCCACTGGGCAACGGCGTGTATGCCAAGGGGAACGTATCCAACGACAAGAAGCTCTTCGTGGAGCTGGGTGCTGGACTGGTGACCAACAAGACACCGGAAACCGCGACGAAGTTCATCGAGGGCAAGGAAAAGGAGATGGAAAAATCGGCAAAAGAAGTTCAGACTGAGATTGAGGATACCATAAGCAAGCTTAATGGGATAGGTGAAGAGCTTAGAGCTGCTTCTGGACAGCAGTGAATGGTTTGCCTTTCGGTCAAGCGGCGTGCCATCGGCTTAACGGACCGGCCCGCCGAACAAGAAACTACGAATCGCAAACTAGGCATTCCAAAAACAGCGGCACCTGACTTCTGCCGCCTTATACCCGCAGCGGAAGGCCTTTTTAAGATTGCGCTGTCCAAGGACTGCTGCTTATGCAGATGTCCTCTTAGGGCTTTAATTCGTAGCCTTGTAAACCGGACAAAACCAATGCACCATTCAGGAACCAAGAAGAAGGTCGTCCCGCAGAGTTTTGGGAGTCATCCCGAATTACCACTTAAACCCTACGATGTTGGACATTGGGTGGGCAGGGCTAAGAGTACACACATAATTCAGAGTCCTAGTTGCGTGAAGCCCTGTCATTGTTATTACCAATGAATATTTTGTCAGTAATCCTTATAAACTTTTCTGGGGCACGGGAAACCGGTGGGAAAACTGATTTACTTGTGCTCGTATTTCTCCTTGAGCTCTATGTCTATCTTGACGCCCTCTGGTATCGGTATCCTTACGACCTGCCTCAGCGCCCTCTCATTGGAACCTATGTCCACTATCCTTCTGTGTATCCGCATCTCCCAGCGGTCCCATGTGGCGTTGCCGTGGCCTGTCCCGTCACCACACGGGGTCTTGAGGGTCTGGACCTTCAGCTTCTTGGTGGGCAGCGGTATGGGTCCCCTTATAGAGACTCCGTACTTCTTGGCCACCTCCTTTATTTGGTCGCATATCTCTATGAGCTCATTAACATCCTTCCCTGCCAACTTTATCCTCGCATATTCCATGTCATCTACCTCTTGCTTCTTTGCTTGTATCTCCTCGGGCCTTGAGAGGATCTCGGCGGCTTGTGCGGCTCCGTCCTCCTCGAGTCTGAGACTATCATGTACCTGTCATATTCCATGAACTTCTTCCTTGTGTCAGCGCCAAGCATCTTGGCAAGTCCCCTTGCTATGGCCTGCCTGGCTGCGTCAGCCTGGCCCATTATTCCGCCACCCCTGACGTTCAGGTTTATGTCGAATTTCTTCCAATCCCCGCCAGTGACTATTAGCGCTTCCTGTATCCTCATCTTGGTGACAGCGTTGTTCATGAGGTCGAGTGGTATGCTGTTCACCTTGACTATGCCCTTGCCCGGGCTTATCTTGGCCCTGGCGACCGCGAGCTTCCTCTTGCCTGTGGTGAACACACTCTTCTCTTTCCTTTCTTTGCTTACCATGTCTTCTTCGCTCCCAGCTTCTGAGCAAGGTCCCCTATCTTCATGCTCTTGCATTTAAGATTATTTTCGGTGTTTTTTATCTTTTCGAACTTCTTCCCTGACATGTCATCGGGCACTGAAATGAAAACCCTTAGCCTTTTAAGCGCGTCCCTTCCCTTTGCTGCCTTTATGGGCAGCATGCCCCTTACCATCCTCTTTATGAGCCTGTCTGGCTCCCTCGGATAGAACGGGCCGTGATACGGGTCTCCCCTCTCACGCTTCTCCCTGTAATCCTTTATTATGTAGTCAGGCTCTCCGCTTATGACGGCCTTCTCGGCGTTCACTATGAATACCTTCTTTCCCTTGAGCAGTTCCTTGGCCATCTTTGATGCGAGCCTTCCTGCAACCATGTTCTCAGCGTCTATGTACATCTCTTCCATGACTATCCCATTATCCTTACCTTCTTCGCTTCGGGGTTCTCCTTCATCATGTCCTCTATTTCCATGCATTTGCCGCCCGCTTTCTCTATCTTCTCCCTGGCGGACGATGAGAACCTGAGTGCGGCTACAGTCAGCGGCTTGGTAAGCTCGCCGGTGCCTAGCACTGTTCCCGGAACCACTATATTCTCGCCCTTCTTGGCGTTCTTCTCCAGGCCGTAGAGGCTGACCTCGTGCGATTTCCTCCTGGGCCTGTTCAGGCCCCCGGCTATGGCTTTCCATGCCGGAATCTTCAGTCCCTTCTCCTTCAGGTCCTCTATGAGGGCCTTTGATACAGGGTTCTTGTCCCTAGTTTTCATGCCTGTCACTTCTTATTGCCTCATTTTGTTTTGCATATATTTAAATTGTTTATTGGGATGTTCCGGCTCTCATAAGGCCGGTTGGTATGCGGGAGGCCGGATGCACGAGGACAGACTGCTTGTGCATATCAGTTAAAGCCGTCATACCCTTTCGAACCGACGAAGGCATTGCTCGTCCGCCTCACTGATGTGAGGGGAACTCTAAGCCACAGGATCTTGAGTCCTGCCCCTTAAGACGGAAGGACAGCTCTTGTGAACACGCAAGCTGTCAATCGTCCTTTGGCCGCTCGGGAACTCCCGCGATAGAGCTCTAACAATATAAAACATTATTGATTTAAACCTTTTTACCAGAATAAGCTATTCTTTGAGCGTCCTGAGCTCGTGCTTTATCCTTTCCATGTTGTCGTAGAGGTTCTTCACGTAGTTGTCCATCTCTTTGGGCATCTCCACGATGTCCGCCTCACTCTCGCTCCCAACCCTGAGCAGCTTGGCATCCAGGGTGGATATGACATGGTTTATCTTGTCAAGGGCCATCTGGGTCACGCTTATGCCGTTGCTTATCTCCTTTTCTATGTCAGCCAGAGCATCCAGAGCGTCCCTCAGGCTAAGCGAATAGGACTTCAGCTCGCTGAGGTTCTGTACCAGCTCCCTGTATTTGTCTATCTTTATGAAAAGCGGCGGCGACCCATGCTCTCCTGCGGGCATTGCCTGATGCCGCTGCGGCTTCTGCGTCGTCGGCACCCCCAGGTCATCGGAAGATGCCGGTGGACGTGCCTGTCTCTGTGCAGGCATCGGGGGCAGCGGCGCCCCTTTTGGCGGAGGCGGCAGCGGGGGAGCGGGCTTCGGCGGCGGTATGTTGGGTGCGGTCTCCATGCCTATGTTCCTAAGGCCGTTCTCTGATATGTTGCCTATGTTCTCCTTTATCTTGCTCTGATCAGAAGCGTTTGAATCTTTAGAATCCTTCTTCTTACCAAACATCAAAAACCCCCGGTTATGTTATTATTAGGCCTTTCGGTTTTATATCCTTTGCGCTAAAAGAAGCAATGCTGTGTAAGATGTTTGAACCAGCATTCGAACCCGCTTTATGCTAGTGTTTAACATCTAATAGCCATTTCCAAAGAGGAATATAATTTATGCCCTCTTCTGTTTGCTCAAGTTCTTTTGTTATTAAATTCAATTCTGAATTTGAATATTTTTCTTTAAATTCCATCAGCCCTTCCGTTTCTCTCTTATGAGGGGTATCAGTGTAAGCGACATTTATTGCTGTTAGCTTGTCCCCCTCCCTGACTATAAAATCCACTTCCTTTTTGCCTTTCCAAAAATATACTTCTTTCCCCCTTCTTTTTAATTCCGCTAATACTGTATTCTCAGCAAGTCTGCCCGAGTCGGTTGAAAATTTGAATGAAACAGCGTTTCTTAATCCATTATCGATTGAGTAGCATTTCATGTCTTTTTTCAGTTGGACTCTGACCTTCCATGAAAATTGTAGTATATAATAGAACAAAAACACTTCGCTTAACATTGATAAATATTTCTTAACAGTTTCATTATGTACGTTTATGGTTTTGGCAATGCTGTTCTCAGAGAACGGATTTCCTATGTTAGTCATCAGATAATGCGCCAGTTTTTTTGCAGTCTCTGAATCTGCATTAAATCTTGAAACTACATCTCTCAGCAGTATGTCATTGTATGTGTTTACCAAGATTGGCTCTTTGGTCACTACTTTCCCGGACAGGGTTTCAGGAAATCCGCCTTCTTGCAGAAATAATTCCAAATAATGGGCAACTTTCTCTTTTTGAAATGGATCTCCATAATCTACGTTATGTTTGGAGAGAAATTCCTTAAATGAAAAGGGGGCAACTGGTATGGTTATGTGCCTGCCAGTCAATGTTTTCCCAACATCTCTTGAAATCAGAGAAGCAGATGATCCAGATACAAATATTTGCTTGAATTCTTTTCTATCATAATACACCCGAATATCTTTCTCCCATTCAGGCACATTCTGAATTTCGTCCAGAAAAGCATACTTTATTTCCGGTTTTATTTCAAGGGCCATAGAAATTGTTTTTTTGATTTCCTTGAATTCGGGGTCATCAAAATTCAGGTATAATATTTCTCCGGGCTTAACGCCTGCTTGTATAAGGTGAGAAATAATCTGATACATCAGGAAAGTTTTGCCTGATCTCCTAACACCGATAATGTCCTTTATGTGTGGAGATTCCATCAGACTTATAGTGTGTTTTAAAATATCCCGCTCTACCCATTCAAAATCGTTCAGCTTATCTGGATTTGACCACCAGAAGTTCCATTTTATTATTGAGGTTTTCATGATCAATTATTGTTCAAACCTCTTTATAAATGTTTACATTTAAGTGAAGGGTTTTAGTACTTTTCCCTTCATCTTCATGAATACAAATAATATTCTGCTCTATTTTTTGACAATTTCTGTTATAAATAACCTGTAGTTTGAATGACAAGTCAACCATATATTGATTAATCAACTGAAATGCAGTCTCTGAATTGGCACCCCAAAACATCTATAGAATAAGCGAAAACTATCCAAGAGCATGGCAGTAAATTCCTGTTTTCCTGTCTTTCCGTCCATAAAGCCCATATTGCTTCCATAGGCCTTAATTCTCATTGCGCATTGATGCGAGGGGCGGGAGTCGAACCCGCATCGCCACCGTGGCAGGGTGACGTCCTACCATTAGACTACCCCCGCGCAATCATTCCTTTTTCTTGACCTTCTTTAAATTGGTTCCCCTGCAGTTCGGGCACAGCCTCGTTGCAGGTTCCATGAATATCGGTTTTCCTACCCAGCCGCATTTCTGACACTCGTATTTGGCCATATTAACAACTATGGACTTTAAAATAAATACTTGATAGGAAGAAAGCCCCTTTAATTCACCTAAGGGAATAATAATATATGGCAGACCGCTTCTACATAAGGCTGAGGTACCTGAAGGCAGTCCACTACATATTCTACACACTTGGGGTATTCTCGCTCACCGTGGCGATAACGCTTTGGAACGACTACGCGTCTGGGTCTTTCGTATTCGCCTGCTTGTCGGCAGTCCACATGTCCGGCAGCATGCTGCTTGCATACTTCTTCTACAAGGACTATACCAAGGAGCTGGCCGCTTCCTCTATATTGAAGAGCTATGGACTGCCGTATTTCGCCATAAGCATAACCACTGTGCTGGTGACAGAGGCGCTGTTCATAGTGATACCCGGATTCAGCCAGATGATGTACTACATGCTGTTCGCCAACTACTACTATGTGTTCATAATGGTGATAGCTGCTACCCTGTATAAGGTAAAGCCGGTTCACAGGCTTTTCCGGATGCAGGACAGGAAGGCGCTTGAGGACGCCAAGTCTATTGCATTGAAGCGCTCCGGCATGAAGGAGATAGGGGAGTACAGGGTCGGTACCGACCCCGTTGTGGACCAGGTACTCGACGACATACATGCTGACAGGGGTTCCGCAGCGAACATAAAGAAGCTTGAGCTGGAGGTATGCTTAAACAAAGTCAGGGAGATAGGCTCCTGGATAAGGGAAGCAAAAATGAGGGGTGAGAGCCCTTATAAGATAAAGCAGCTTGAGGAGAAGAAGAGGGAATACGACGAGAAAGCCAGGTCCATATAATCAGCCTATTCCGAACTGCTTGGCGAGAGCGGAAAGTGGCCCTCTCCTGAAGCCCTTGCCGCCCTTAGCCATCTTCATTATCTTCTGCGTCTGCTTGTAATACTTCAGAAGGCCCCTCACGTCGGCCTCTGTCGTGCCTGACCCTTTCGCTATGCGCTTTATGCGCGTTGTCTTTATAGTGTCAGGGTCCTGCTTCTCATCCCTTGTCATGGAATCTATTATGAATCTCCATTTGTTCATCTTCTCTTCCTGGATGTCTATCATGTCCTTGGGGATCTTGAGCTTGCCCATGCCCGGTATCATCTCCGTGACCTTTGAGAGCGAGCCCATCTTCTGCATCTGGCCTATCTGCTCATAGAAGTCCTCCATCGTGAACTTGCCCTTCAGCAGCCTCTTTGCGCTCTCCTCGTCGACCTCAATGCCCACTGACTTGGCCTTTTCCATCAGGCCCTTGAGGTCCCCGTATCCTATCAGTTTCGACACAAATCTCTGAGGGTCATACTCCTCCAGG
>QMZP01000046.1 GCA_003663225.1 Candidatus Aenigmatarchaeota archaeon
CCTATAACCATGTTATCGGTTACCTGTGCAGGGCCCCATGAGTCAGAGATGTGGCCGGGCTTGCTGGCTATAACTTGGAAAGTTCTTTGCGATTCGCTTGTGTTATCTTTCACAAACCCCACTATGTTCTGCCTTGCTATGTAGCCGTCAAGGCCGGTGGTTTCGCTTGATGTCCAGTCCTCATTGTCCATGTTCACTATGGCACCTTGCACGGGTTTTGTCCCGTTATTCACAAGTATATCAACATACCATCCGCTGACCGCCTCTGAACCGGGCTCTATGGTCATCTTGTCATATGAACAGTTGAGGAACGTATTGTTGACAGAGTTCTGGACTATCCCTATGCCATAATCACCGCTGTTTGTTAGGGTGGTATCGTATATGACGTTATTGTTAGAGCCCTGTAAGTACAATACATAATTTCCCGAATAAGAGAGCCCGCTACCAAGGCTAAGCATGTTCCCGTCAGAGTTTGCAAGCGATACACAGAAGCTTCCTGTACAGCTTGGTATGATGTTCGACTCAACAATGTTCCCTGTGCTTGAGCTCAACATCACCGCACTCCTGCTCCTGTTGATGAGGTTGTCAGTTATCGTATTGCTGTCAGAGCCGGACTTAAGATAGAAGCCTATCAAATTCATAGTCAGGTTGTTGCCCCTGAATACATTGTGGTCAGACTCCTCTGCGTTCATGGCCGTGTTGAGATGCTTGTAGAACGTGTTACCCATGACCAGGTCACTTGAGGTGGATGACATGGAGATACCGTATGAATTCATGAGGTTGGGGAACCCGTAGAACGTGTTGCCTGTTATGTTATTGCCTGAGCATCCGACTTCCTGCATGTTATAGGGATTGAGAAGGATGTCATTACCGTGCACTATATTACCGGTTGTCCCGACCATAGCCAGCCCAACACCAAAAGAGCCGCCGGGTATCATAATTATGAAGTTTACCATTATGGTGTTGTTCAGCACCATGTTCCCGCTGCCTCCGCTTATGGTCATCCCCATGAAATTCTGCTGTACAGTATTCTTCTCCAGTGTGACGTTGCTGGAATTCACCACATATATCCCCATGTTGTTAAATACTGCTGTGTTGTTGTAAAGGTAAGAATTATTCGCACCTACCAGTTTTATGGCAGGAAGGTTTGTCTGGCTCTTCATGTCCACATTGCAGCCTCTTATCGTGCTGCTCTCGGCTTCGGAATATATGGCAGTGAATGGGACCTCTTCCTTTATCTCATGTCCATTGCAATCAAGGGTGATGTTCTCAGCAGTTATGACCATGCACATATCGGTTATGCCGCTTGTTATGTCGTTATCCAGGATGTATACGGTATCCGGGTCTTCCAAAGGATTGAACGGTCCCCTGCAGTCTGTTATATGCTCAACAGCAGCCGATACAGGCACCGCTAATGAGAGCAGGATGACAGCTGTTAACACCAAAGGGGCTCTCATGTTTTATATTGGATTCCACCAGTATTATATATGGCCCTATACAAGAGGCGCGAAAGGTTCAGCTGGCTCTCGAAAGGCATAGGAAAATCGTTCTCAAAGCTGGGGTTGTCTCCCAACCAATGGACATTTGTGACGCTGGTCCCTGCCCTCGCTGCTGCATGGCTCCTCATGAACCAGCACTTCATGGCAGCCGGGGCTCTCTTACTGCTGGCCGCTTTCATCGACATGGTAGACGGGGCAGTAGCCAGGGCGACATGTAAGGTCAGCAAGACAGGAGCATACCTGGATACGATAATTGACCGCTATATCGAGGGCATAATAATATTCGCACTGCTATTCGTGCCCATACCGATGCTGCCAGGCGTGTCTGTGCCGGCGTACGCGTGGGTATTCCTTTACTTCTTCGGTGGCATGATGACGACATACGCGAAGGCTGCTGCGAAGGAGAAGGGTCTCGTAGGCAAGGAGCTCAGGGGAGGCATTCTCGAAAGGGCCGAGAGGCTCATATTGCTCGTCATAGGCATAACCATGGCATCATACAACACACTCGCACTCACATTCATGATAGCGGTACTGGCGATATTATCAAACATAAGCGCGCTTCAGAGGATATGGGGTGCCGTCAGGGGATAGAATGGATATCAGGGGCGTGGCAAGGATAGTATGGGAGAGTTGCATACGCGCCGAAGGCGGCGAAAAGGCGCTGGTCTTATCAGACCCCACAGGGGAGCGCCTGGAAATCGCCCATGCCCTGGCAGAGGTAGGCGATACCATATGCGACTGCGAACTCGTCAGGATGGAACCCACAGGCATGAACGGAAGGGAGCCTGCTCCGGAAGTGGCGCGCATGATGCTGGCATCTGACATAGTAATAGCGCCGACACAATATTCAATAACCCACACAAAAGCTTCTGCAGCTGCAGCAGCAAAAGGGGCTAAGGTCGCTACGCTGCCAGGCATAACCAAGGACATGTTCATGAGAGCGATACCGTTGGATTATGAGGAGCTGGACAAGGTATGCACGGCTCTCAAAGAGAGGTTCATGGATGCATGTGTTATAAGGGTGACCACCACCAAAGGGACTGACATAACCATGGAAACAGAGAAGGGGCGGAAGGTATGCCATGGGAACGGCATATTCAAGCCGGGGAAGATAAAGAACCTGCCTGACGGCGAGATTGCAATAGCACCGAAAGAGGGAAGTTCCAATGGTACAGTGGTCTTCGACCTGTCTTCTCTGAATCAGAGGATAAAGGAACCGTTCAGGGTAGAAGTGAAGAACGGGAACGCAACATCATGCGGCAATAAGGAGTTGTGGGACATCCTGAGCAGCACGGAGAATGGGACTAACCTGGCAGAGCTGGGCATAGGGACCAACCCAAAGGCAAGGGTGACAGGAAGGATACTGGAGGACGAGAAGGTCAGGGGGACAGCTCACATAGCATTCGGCACCAACGCCGAGCTTGGCGGAAGGATACAGACATCAATACACCTTGATTCCGTGTTTGACAGGCCCACAATAGAGGTTGACGGCAAGGTCATAATAAAGGAAGGGGAATTCATTTTCTGATTCGGCTGATCACGCCAGCAGCAACAACGCAAGCCCTGCAGTAAAGCAATAAACTGCAAACCACCTGAACCATCGCCGCATGACTGCCCTTATCACCAGCCTTAGGGAAAAGTATCCCACAGCCAACGAAGCCATGAATCCTGAGGCAATCGGCGCCGGTCCTATGCCGGACGACGATAGGCTGCCAAGCTCGAAGAGCATGGCACCCAGTATCGCAGGCACTGCCAAGAGAAATGAATAACGAATCGCCTGCATCCTGTCGACCCCTAAGAACAATGCTGCGCTTATGGTCGCGCCGCTGCGGGATATGCCCGGCGCCACACTGAACCCCTGGGCAAGACCCATCAGGGCAGCTGACATCTTGCCAATGTTCTTACTGCCGTTCCGCTTGCCGGACGAAACAAGCAGCACCCCTGTAATCAGCAGGGCCCCTCCCACAAGGTGCAAATCAGCGAACATGGACTCGAAGAACCCCTTAAGAGCAAACCCTATTATGGCAGTAGGTATGCTGCCAAGCGCTATCAGCAAAAACAGCCTTCCGTGCTCTGTCCTGAAATCCCTTCTCAACAAAGACGTAAGTATCCCAACAACATCCTTCCTGAAGAAGAGCAGTATCACCAGAAGAGTAGCAACGTGCAGCGCTATGTCGAATGAGACGGGGAGATTCAAGCCCATGTAATTCTGCGCTATTGCTAGATGCCCGGAACTGGACACGGGGAGCCATTCCGTGATTCCCTGAATCACTCCCAGCATAAAGGCCTGGAATATGCCTAGCATGGCTATAATTGAACAAAACAAAATAAAAGTGGCGGGAGGAAACCTCCCTATTGGAAATTATACCTAACCTATCTCTCGCGCTTGCCTTCGATGAACTCTTCCACCATCTGGCGTGCTTCCCTGTCCTCGAACTGCTCCGGCGGATGCTTCATCGTGTATGCCGATATCGAGGTGAGCTTTCCTGCTATGCCCCTGTCGAGGCCGAGCTTGCAGCACCTTATGGCATCTATGCCGACGCCCGCGCTGTTCGGGCTGTCCTCTACTGACAGGCGGACTTCGATGTTCATCGGGACGTCACCGAACTGCGTGCCCTCCAGCCTGAGGAAGCATACCTTGTTGTCGTTTTGCCACGCTACCCAGTCGCTCGGACCTATGTGGACGTTCCTGTCAGGAAGCCTCTCAGGCAGTATTGACTGAACAGCATCTGTCTTGCTTATCCTCTTGCTTGAAAGCCTTGCGCGCTCTATCATGTTCAGGAAATCGGTGTTTCCGCCGGTGTTCAGCTGGTACGTGTTGACGAGCTTCACGCCGCGGTCTGCCATGAGCCTTGCAAGCGTCCTATGTGTTATGGTGGCGCCTACCTGGGCCTTTATGTCGTCTCCGACGCAAGGAAGACCCTTCTCCACGAACTTCTTCTCCCATTCGGGGTCAGATACCACGAACACGGGAAGCATGTTCACGAGGCCGCATCCTGCATCGAGAGCCGCCTGCGCGTAATGCTTGACTGCGTTCTCAGATCCTACCGGCAGGTAGGTAACCAGGATTTCTGCCCCACTGTCTTTGAGTGCCTGCGCGACATCAACTGGTTCCTTGTCAGCCACCCTGAACGAGACATCTTCGTCGAACTCCGCCATGTGCGGCGCTACGCCATCCATGACCGGGCCCATCTGCACCTCGACGCCCATGTTGGGTATGTCCTTGCAGAAAACCTTGGTGCAGTTGGGCTTTGCGAAAATGGCCTCAGACACGTCCTTTCCTACCTTGCGCGCATCCACGTCAAATGCGGCCACTAGCTTTATGTCAGAAAGCTTGTACCCGCCAAGCACGTTATGCATAAGCCCGGGAACAAGCTTGTCGTTGTTGTCGATATCCTTGTAGTAGTGTATGCCCTGTATAAGGCTTGAAGCGCAATTTCCTATTCCGGCAATCGCTATCTTTATTTCTCCCATTCGAACCCTCCAAACTTTGAAAGCATAAATGTTTTACGCTTGTAAAATAATTGTACAAACACATATAAATATTTTACACTAATAAAACATTGCCGAGGGTAATCATGGGGAAGCACCTCAAGAGACTGGAGAAGCTTAACACCACGGAATGCCTGTGGGTCTATGTTCTGAAGATACTGTCAGATGGCCCGAGCCACGCGTATGTGCTCAGGGAAAGGATAGAGAATGAGTACGGCTTCAAGCCGGGTACTGTCACAGCATACAAGGTGCTGTACGACCTCCAGAGCCTCGGGCTGGTCACCAAGAAGAGGGAAGGCATGAAGAGGATATACGAGATAACCGACAAAGGCAGAAAGGACCTTGAGAAGGCGATAGCGTTCTACGAGAAGCTCGCGCAAATGCTCGGCAAGACCTCCAACACTTTTAAGGCGCCGCTCGAAGCATAAAACGGCGCTGGCATGGAAGAAATCACCCTAAAAAGCGGCATCAGGATGCCTGTTATAGGTTTGGGTACATGGAAGCTCACAGGGAGCAGGTGCACGGATGCCGTGAATAAGGCGGTGAGAATGGGATACAGCCACATAGACACCGCTGACGCGTATGGCAACCATGAAGACATAGGGAAGGCCATATCAAGCATGGACAGGAGGAAGCTGTTCATAACGTCAAAGTTATGGAGGGACAGTCTCAGGCATGACGATGCTATCGCTTCGTGCGACAGGTTCCTGAAAGAGCTGAAGACCAGCCATATCGACATGCTGCTCATACATTGGCCCAACAAGGATGTCCCCATAGAAGAGACGCTGTCAGCCATGAGGGTACTGCAAGAAGCCGGCAAGATAAGGGGCATAGGGGTCAGCAACTTCACGGTAAGGCACCTGAAGGAGGCATTGGAGACCGGGATACAGATAAGCGTGAACCAGGTGGAGTTCCACCCATACCTGAACCAAGAGAGCTTGCTGGCGTTCTGCAAGGAGAATGGCATAGCGGTCACAGCATACTCCCCGCTCGCAAGGGGCAGGATACTTGGGGATGACATTGTCAAAGGGTTAGCTGAGAAGCACGGCAAGACCCCTGCACAGGTCTCGCTCAGGTGGCTGGTGCAGAAGGGCATCATATGCATACCGAAAGCCAGCTCAGAAGAGCACATGATGGAGAATCTCCGGGTATTCGGCTGGGAGCTCGACAGGAACGACATGAAAGCACTGGATTCGCTGGATAGGGGTGAAAGGCTCATAAACCCGGGCTTCAGCGAATTCTGAACCGCTCGAAACATTTAAATACTATGCCTACATATTCTTCTATCAACCTATGATGTAATGAAGGCGCGCGGCGCCTGATCAGAGGAGGAAAACATGGCCGAGAAATTCGAAGTCCCCAAGGATGTGCTGAACAAGATATACGAAGCCATCACAATAGCAAAGAGCACCGGGAAGATAAGGATAGGAGTCAACGAGACCACCAAGGCAATAGAGAGAGGAACAGCCAAGCTGGTCGCAATAGCTTCTGATGTGACCCCAGAAGAGGTCATAATGCATCTTCCGGTACTTTGTGATGAGAAGA
>QMZP01000047.1 GCA_003663225.1 Candidatus Aenigmatarchaeota archaeon
AATATAGCGGGATACTTGGGCAAGGGATGCGCTTTCGATGGCGGCGCAGATGAGTACATAGACGTTGGTGACAGCGCAAGCCTTGACATAACCGATGCCATAACCATAAGCGCGTGGGTCAGGATAGATGGTACCATAGGTCAGAGCAAGTACAATCCAGGTACATCATGCCTTGACATACTGGAGGCAGGGGGCTCATACGGCAACGGCACATACTGGATAGACCCAGACGGGCCTGGCGGCAACAGCTCCATACAGGCATACTGTGACATGGATACTGGTGGAGGCGGGTGGATATTGGTATGGCACGGCCTGCCGACCCAATCACGGTATCTGCTCACGGACGGGCAGCGGGTCAACCTGGGCAACAATATAGTGTTCAATGAGATAAGGGTGGTCGGTGTCAACCTGGACTTCGGCGTAACGGACACTACTTCCGAGACAGCTGTCCTGAAGAAGACGATACCGGAATACTTCAAGGATGTGGCTGACGAGCCAGACGGGAGCGACCCGAGGGTGAACTTCCATGACGTGAGCGGGAACAAGGACGTCACTCTCAGCAACAATTACTTCTTCCGCGGGTATGGTAACGACTGGAGGATATTCTACACCTGCGTGAACGTCGGTTCCGACCCCCAGGGAGATTACATGTACCTCGGCGGCTACAGTCCGTCCTGCACGCCAAGGAGCTCGTTCGATGCCGCTGATGTCGGATGCTCCGGTAGCGGGAGCAACTACTGCCAGGATTCCCTTGACTGGACGCCTGTCGACAGCGGCCTCGGGCTGAGCAAGAGGGAGTACCAGGAAGCCAAGGTATGGGTAAGGGAATCCTCAGCAGGCACGAGGCTCACATCAGGCGCGGTAAACAAGTCCGGCGCATACGCCCTGGCGATAAGCAATATCACAGTGACAGGAGAGATAAACGGCAATACCATAAGTTCGGATGCCTCTTCGGGATGGACGCACGTGGTCATGACGTATGACAAGGATGCCGGCTCCGACCAGCAGAAGCTGTACATAAACGGCGCCCTGGCGGCACAGGGGACGCTGAGCGACCCTATAAACATGAACTCGGACAACCTCACCATAGGCAAGAACTTCACCGGCATATTGGACGAAGTCGCCATCTGGAACCGCGCCCTGTCGGCAAGCGAGGTGTCAAGCCTGTATAAGATGGGGCATGCGAAGCTGAACATGACAGAGTATGTAAGCAACGGCGGCACCCGCGACCCATGGACCAATTACACCGTGAAGGTGAGGAAGGCCGGCACCCTGGGCGTAGGGAAGGGGAAGTTCAACTTCAGCTCGAGCAAAACCATAAACATAACGGTCCCGGACGCCAACGCCACATACAATGAAGCTGAGAAGACAATAAACATAACAGGAGCCAACAACACATGCGAATCCCTTTATGACGAGATATTCAACGAGACACTGGTGAAGCAGCTCGCCACAACCGGTCATTTCACCAGGCACCTGAACATATCGGCCAGCCTCAACGTGACCAACGCATCCACGTTCTACGTGGACCACTGCAGGCTCAAGATGGGCATAGACAGGGATTCGGAATTCAACATAACGAGCTACGGCAACCTCAGCATAACAGGATATTCCCACATAGAGAGCGATACCGGCGGGTTGGGCAACGACTACAGGATATATGCCGCCCCGAACTCCAACCTCACCATATATAATAGCATAGTGGAGGACAGCGGCCATGAATGGCATACAGACAGGATGTTCACGACAGAGACCACGGACACATACATAGACAACATCACGCTGAAGGACGGTTATGGCATCAAGCTGGACGCCCAGTGGATAAACATCAGCAACGTGAAATGTGAGAGCTCCCATTATTGCATGTATACAGAAGGCTGCGACCATTGCATTATCGAGAATGTCACGGCTACAGGGGGGGCCTACGGCGCCCTTGTATATGAGGACTACATGACACTGAGGAACTTCCTGACCGACGGCACCGACAACGGCCTATACTGGGCATCAGACGTGCAAGGCACAGTTGCCAACAACATTACCGTAAGGTCGGCAGACTATGGATTAAGGCTTTACGGGTTCGCGGGTACCGGGAACAGGATAATAGACTCGTCGTTCGACGGCAGCGCGGCTGATGTATATGTTAGTGACAACTGGGATGCCCCTGCATCCATAGCCCTCCTTAACTGCACTTATGACGAATCCGAGGTGACATGGGAATCTGATGCCACTGGTGAGTTCCAGCGCCAGTGGTACGTGGACTTCAACCTGACCAAGGCAGTCGACGGGGGAGCCATATGCAACATGAATATCTCCCTTTATAACAGCACCGGCGACTACGCCACTTACGGCATGACCACGTGCAACTACACGAACGCCCTCAACCCGCGCGGCATGGTGGCATACTGGCCCATGAATGACAACAAGATAGGCTCTGGCCAGATAATAGAGGACAAGATAGGGAGCAATGACGGGACAATATCCGGGGATTTGAACTGCACCACTACAGGATACCTCAAGAAGGGCTGCAAATTCGATGCCACATCCAAGTACATAAATGCCGGCAACGTTGATAATGCCATAAACGGCAATTTCACGTGGGCGGCTTGGGTGTATCCTGTCAATATACCCGCTTCCACTGGAAGCCCGATAATAGCCAAAATGGCAGTCTTTGAGAGTGGGGCCCATTTTGGCATAGACACGGCCGAAGGTGGGAGTGAGTTGGTGCTGATGGACTGGAAAGATATAAGCACATGCGAAGGCGTGACACAGCTTGAGGCAAACAACTGGTACCATACTGTTGCAATGTATAATGGCACGGATGTCTCTATATACCTCAACGGGAAGCACGAGAAGAGCTGCCCCATGACAGTAACACCGGATACGACCACCGATCTTTACATTGGCTTTGCCGGTTCAGTGTATTTCAACGGAACCATAGACGAAGTTGGGATATGGAACAGGGCATTAGAGCCCGGCGAGGTGGACAGGATTTACAAGGCAGGCTGGGCCAGGCTGAATGTCACTGAATACGTGCAGAAGCAGGCCGGCAGGACCTACTGGACCAACTACACTGCCCACATAAACAAGAGCGGGTACCTGTCCAATTCCACTGAATTCAACTTCAGCGGCAACGGGAAGATAATAAACATCAGCATAACCATGGGCGGTTCTGTCGCGAACCCGACCCTGACCTCGGCCAACGGGGAGAACACGACAAACCAGGACCTGAGATGCTACACAAGGGTGTTCGACCCCGAGGACGACCCGCTCAACGTCACCGTGAGATGGTACAACGGCTCGCAGCTGGCCTTTGCGTATGAGTACAACGGCTCTTACACACTGGAAACCGACTTCACTGGCGTCCTGGACAGCAACCATACATTTGTCGGCAGCACATGGAAGTGCTCGGTGGGAATAGACGATGGCACGTCGCAGTACTGGCTGAACTCCAGCACCCTCACCATAGTGCCTTACGACACCAGCCTCTCGGCATTCGACCAGGAATCTGATGAGGAAGATGAAAGCCAGAGCCAGGATACCGTCTACGTAAACCAGTGGACAAAGTTCTATGCCGACTACACCAACTCGACCGGTGACAAGATAGCGCAGGTCATGCACAGGGTAGGCGACATCGGGACAGGCCATTCGGTCGCTGCGGTCGACAAGGACGGGGACGGCGTCAATGACGACTTCGTGTATTCCGAGTATGACGACATATACGCTTACTCGTTCGACGCCACCAGCGCGGGTGATTACGAATGGCGCACATCCAAATCAAACTTCGACTACTCCTTCGACAACATAGCCGTGGGGGACTTCGACAACGACGGGGACACCGAGATTGCCACCATAGGAAGCTATGGTCCCGGCTGCCTAAACATATTAAACCTGAGCAACGGCGTCCTTGAGCACCAGTTCTGCGGCCACGAATACACCTACTACAGCTTCGCTTACGGCGACATAGACGATGACGGGAGGAAGGACGATTTCGTGTTCGGCTCGAGGGACGTCTCGGGAATGGACAACGAGTATGGCATAGTGGTTTGGGGGTACAATGAGACCTCGGGCCAGTATGAGAACTTCTGGAACGCCACAGAGCCCAGGAACTGGATATACGGGCTCCAGATATCAGAGATACCTGACGGGCCCAACCTCATAGGGGTGGCGGATGGGGGCGGCTACAGGATATACGTGTACTACGGCGAGAACGGCACGCTCAAGTTCGAGACTTCGTCGCTCGGCTATTACACGTGGGACCTCGAGTTCATAGACCAGGATTCCGACGGCAGGGAGGACGAGCTGGCCGTGGGAAGGCACGGCTACGTATACGTGCTGAATGACGACGGCTCGACCAACTGGACAGATTCGGCCCCATACGGTTACGAGTATGAGCTGGAGAAGTTCGACTTCGACGGGGACGGCATATATGACGATATCTTGGTTGGCTCCAACTACCACACGCTTGATGCATACAGCTCGGACGGGACCAAGCAGTGGAGGTTCACTGCGCCAGCCAAGGAGTTCGAAGACGTGTTCGGTTCCAACTATTTCACTGCCATACGCTTCGGTGATATCAACAACGACAACAAGCTCGAGATAATAGTGGGCGGCTTCAGCAACAGGTACTGGATACTCAACTCGACCAACGGCGAGGTGATAGATAAGTTCTGGTACGGGTATGAGTCAGATATAGGTGAATCCTATATAGGAAAGAACACAGGTGATTCCCCCGGACTGCATGTGATAGGCGACATAAACGGCGACGGCATCAATGACATACTGGCGGCGAGAAACACTGGTTATGTGTACCAGAACCAGCAGGCATCGTGCAAGATAACAATAAACGGCACCGAGGACTACATGTATTACAACTATGACGATGACCTGTGGGAGTATGACCACTTCTTCAACGAGACCGACTTCAACTTCAAGACCGGTGATTCGGTCACGTTCAACTGGAGCGTCACGTGCAGCAAGGGAGGGTATGTCACACAGAGCTCCGGCACGAAGAACATAACGGTCCATGTCAAGAACTCCACGGCGGAGTTCTACGACCAGGAGGATGACGATGAGGACAAGAGCGCGTGGGTCTCGGAGATGCCGATAGCCGAGAACCAGCAGACGTACTTCTTCGCCAACTATACCGACCTGCTGTCAGGCGAGCCGGCGGACAACCTCACGCTGGAGCTGGAATGGGTGACTGATATAGGCAACACGTACGATGCCGCGGGCATGGACCTGGATGGCGACGGTGAGAAGGAGGCCTTCGTGTTCGGCGAGTATGACGACGTGTATGCCTATTACATAAACGGCACCCAGGCATGGCGCTATAGCAACGGCATATATGATTCCGTAAGGGCGGTTGAGACGCATGACTTCAACAACGACTCGCTCATGGAAGTGGCTGCGCTCGCGAATAGAGGGTACCTGTTCATACTCAACAGCACGGGCGACGAGATATACAGGTCAGATGACTATGGCAGCTGCTACAACATGATGGCAGGCGACATAACAGGTGACGGCTTATGGGAGATTGCCATAAGCTGCAACAGCGTTGGCAGCGGCGGCTACGGCATAGCGGTCTTCCGGTACAACCCCGACTATGACACCTTCGAGGAGTACTGGACAGCGACCGACGCCACGTGGTATGTGACGGAGATAAAGCTCTCGGAGATAGACGGGGGGCAGAACCTCGTGGGGTTCTCAGACGGCTCGGGCCAGGAGAAGGTCTACGTCTATTACGGCGACGGCACCAAGGCGTGGGAAACCACTGATGTCGGGAGCTCCTGCTACTCCTTCACCTTCTTCGACTATGACAGCGACGGCAAGGAGGACGAAGTGGCGGCAGGAGAGATAGGCGACGTCTTCATATTCGACAGCAACGGCCAGATAAGGACCAACACAAACCCCGTCGATTACGTGTATGAGATGGAGCCGTTCGACTACTACCAGGATGGCATAAGGAACGAATACCTGATATTCGAGGAGCATTACCTGAGGCTTTACAGGTATTACAGCTCCGAGATATGGAGCCAGCGCGTGGAGAACTGCCAGTACGGCTCGCTGTACGTGCATGACATAAACAATGACGGTGAGGATGAGATAATACTGGGCTGCAGGGACGCGGTGATATACATATACAACAGGACGGGCTCGCTGCTCTACAGGCTGAACTACCTGCTGCCCGGTGAGTTCTCGGGCACAGAATTCCCGAGGATGGGCGAAACCATATACGGCACGCAGGGCCTGGGTTTCACCGACGCCAACAACGACGTCTACATGGCCCTTGCCGCGAACGACGCTTACATAGGCAGCATAAAGAGCTATCCCAACTGCCGCATAGGCTTCAGCGATGAAGACGAGTACAAGCGGATGAATTACAACATAAGCGCCGGCCTGTACTACTACAACAGGACGTTCTCAGCGGAAGGGGACTACACATGGAACGCCACATGCGAGTCCATGAGGCACACGACCAAGTCGTCTGCGAG
>QMZP01000048.1 GCA_003663225.1 Candidatus Aenigmatarchaeota archaeon
CACTTGTGGAAATTGTATTTATATCCCCTTTAGTTGACAAATGAAAAGAAGGGGAGGTTGGCCCGTAAACTGCTTTGGAAGCTCCCCTTCATTCTGACCCGCAAATCCTCTTCCAACAGGAACTTCAACGGGCCAGTTGCCGCCTCGCCGTTGGCGGCAGAAACTAAAGGGAACTGATACCAACGGCAACGAAGGTCTAAGGCCAGTGAGCCGACCTGATGAACTTTACCAGGGCTCCTCAGGTCGGCTCCCACCAAGTCGGAACTTGTGGCGGGCGTTTGTCTGCCCGGGCTGGCCGAAGACTAATCAGCCGGGGGACCAGCTTTTCGGCGGGGGGAGACCTACTTCACTGGCCCCCCGAAACAGGATATTGACAGGACCGGCTGGGTTCGAACCAGCAACCACGAGGAGGGAACCTCGCGCTCTGCCGCGGCGGGGGATTCAGCCAGATTGTTGTTTTGGGACGACTGAATTGCCCATGTTGAGCTACGGCCCCAAGCAAACGAAAGAGGGGGAGGGTATCATGCAATGGGAAGCTCCCCCTCGCCGGTTCTGGTCCCTCTTCCCGCCAGGGACCTGCTAATGCCTCCGCCGTTGGCTCGAACGGAGGATACTCCATACCATGAAGCGGCCGCTGCGCCGCGTATGGTTCATACAGAAAAGGCTATCAGAAACAGGTCTTTGCTGTCTTGCAGCGGTTGCCGGTGCGAGACATGCAGCATATGTGGCATATGCCTTCAGACGCCTTTGCGACTGATGTGATGGGTTGTGTGGAACATGACGTGAAACTAATCACGAGTATCTCTAAATTGCCTGAAAGGTTTATAAATCTTCATCCTGCCTTGCGTATGGGCAGATGCAAATATATGGGGTATTTTTTAATACCTTAACCAATTATTGAGAGATAGCATGAAAGGCAAGGTTTTTGACAGGATAGTAAAGGAAAGGGAGAAGGGACCACTGCACTTCACTCTCATAGACCCTGACAAGCAAGATGCCGGCAAGGCCAAGGAGCTGGCACAGAAGGCCAAGGAAGCCGGCTCGGACGCCATAATGGTCGGAGGCACGTGGGGAGACGCCTACGGCGAGAAGCTGAACGGAACGGTAAGCAGGATAAAGGAGACCGGGCTTCCCGTGATTATGTTCCCCAACTCAGCACAGCAGCTGTCGCCTGATGCGGACGCGCTGTTCTTCATGTCCCTCCTTAACTCAAGAAGCACTCATTACCTCATAGACGAGCAGATGAAGGGCGCCCTCACGGTGCACCAGTACGGCATAGAGCCACTTCCTATGGCCTACCTCATAGTAGAGTCAGGCTCCACCACGTCAGCAGGATGGGCAGGCGATGTAAGGCCCATACCGAGGGAAAAGCCGGAATTCGCCGTCGGATACGCGCTGGCTGCAAAGTACTTCGGGATGAAGTTCATATACCTGGAAGCTGGGTCAGGTGCCAAACAGTCAGTCCCGCCGGAGATGGTGGCCATGGTTAAGAAGGCGGTCGGTGATGATGTCATGGTAATAGTGGGCGGCGGCATAAGGGAGCCCGGGGATGCCAGTGAAAAGGTGAAAGCGGGCGCTGACATAATAGTGACCGGCACAATAGCCGAGAAGGACCCGAAGAAGCTCGCTGATATAATAAGGGCGATAAAGGGCTGATTCTGCGCGGCATTTTAATACCGGGCAAATGCAATATTATATCATGGGACGCAAAGGCATACTGCTGATGAACAGGCAGATGCTTACGGTGCTGTTCACGCTGATAGTTATAATAATGGTGCTGCTGATGGTGTACCTCATGGCATCGAACGCGTCATGGTTTTAGGTGATTGCATGAGAAAGGGGATAATAGACCTTCCGATAATATTCGTGGGCCTTCTGATACTTACTGTGATAATTCTGCTTGTGCTTTCGTTGTTCGGATACAACATAGCCGACAAGGTGCAGGACATAGTTACCAATACCATGAGGAGCATAGCGGAATTCTTCACAGGCATACTGACACTTGGTGGTTAAGTGGACATAGCACCCGAGCAGGCTGGGATAGGGCTGATAGCCGTAGTGATAATAGTGGTGATAGCAGCGGTCGTCCTGTCTTCAGGCAGCGCGTTCGACCCGTTCAAGGACTGGTTCTCGAGTTTCGGCAAGAGCAAATGGCAGACCATGTGCGTCGAGGATTTGAAGGGGGAGTGGTGCAGCAGCTTCTATGAGTGCCATCCCGATTACAAAATAGCCGAGCCGCAGGGCTTTGAGAGCGAGAACAGATGGAAATGCTGCCAGCCCGGCCACTGTGTGCCATCCGATATTGTGGACCAGCTGAAGCCACAAACGCAGGACAGCTTTGAGGGCCTCTCGGTGGAGTTCTACCTGCAGGAGGGCACCAGTGAAAGGATAGACATCCTTACGAACAGGCCTGATATAGAGCTGTATTACGGTGAGCGCAACAACCATGACGCGGTCTTCACGATATCACACCCCGATGGGAAGAGGCTGTCATACGAGCTGACATCAAGGGAGAGGAAGAAGCAGTCAGATGGCAGCCTGCAGCCCGAAGGGCTGCTTGCATCAGGGACCGCGGACGGCAGCACGCCCACAACAGTAAGGGTGCCTCTGAACCTGGGATATGAGGACATGTACCTGAAGCTCAGGGTATGGAATACTGACAACGAGAATGAGGAGTTCATCAGGAGGGTGCCGATAAAGCTAATACAGCCCCCGGGCAACACGGGCATGGTGATAGAGGATGCCATGTTCAAGTTCCATATCCTTGACAACAGCGCAGAGACCATGTTCGTCTACGGGACGGGCGTGAACAAGCAAGAGGTCATAACAGTGCCTGACGGGGTCAGCGACGCAGATGCATGGTGCGAGGCAAGGTGCAGGAGCCATGGGGACATCTGCGTGGAGTCGTATGTGATACCGGCTAGAGAGTACATCCCCGTACCCAGCTTCTGGTATGCATCATACAGCAGCAGGGACTCCTGCCAGTACACGCACAGGGGCCAGAAGGACTTCAAGATACAGAAGGATAGCGGCAAGTGGTTCGTATACATATGGGACAGCGGGCAATGGAAGATGCTCGACTGCGAGAACGTGTGGGGCCCGTGGACGCACAGGCTCAACATGGACAACCTAAAGGAATCCTTCACCGACACGCTGAACTCCAACTGCGTGTCCGGCAACAACTACAGCTACGCTTAAAAGCAGGCCCGGCCAATTATAATCATGGAAGTGTCCCTCAAGGTGGCGGTCGCTGCCATCATAATACTCATAGTGGCCGTTCTCATAATAGCGCTCACCGGGAAGTTCGGCGGCGATGCCAGCGGCCAGATGCAGGGCATATTCGACTGGATGGGCAACCTGCTGGGCGGCGCGCCGCAGTAGATATTTTAACGAACGGCGCGAATTATAATCATGGTAGCGAAGAAAGGCAGCACCAACAGCGTTCTGGTGACCATATTCTCCGTGATGTTCCTAATCATAATCATAACAATGATATGGACTGTCGTCATCCCCTGGATAATGTACGGCGTGAT
This sequence comes from Candidatus Aenigmatarchaeota archaeon, assembly GCA_003663225.1. Taxonomy (GTDB): domain Archaea; phylum Aenigmatarchaeota; class Aenigmatarchaeia; order QMZP01; family QMZP01; genus QMZP01. Next base: position 3,534 of record QMZP01000048.1, read on the forward strand.
AGACACGTGCTGGGCAGGTTTCGTGAGCGATACAGGGAAACTCACAACAGGCATATACCAGTACGGGTACAAGAACATGACGCTCGATTTCGGCTCATGCGTGACCGGACTCTTTTTCCTGAACAAGGACAAGATGCACGAGCTCAAGACCGTAACAAAGGAGATAGAGACACAATGGGCCAACAGAGATGACGGGGACGAGAGGACAGTTCCCCTGACAGACATGATATTCGGGGGCTGTGACGAGGACCAGGAAGCTTTCATAATAGCAGTGCCATGGTACGGCGACAAGCCCGACGTGGGAGGGCCGCTGATGTGGATACTCGGGGGAGCGGCGCTGGGCGCGTGGGGAGGCGGAAAGGTCCCCGGCCTGAGCGCTATAAGGATACCAAAGACAAGAATACCCATACTTTCAGCGGTCGGCGGGATATATGCAGGATTCCAGGCGAGCGAGATGCACGAGAGGGTCCAGAATTACTTCGCTGACCTGGAGGAGAAGGGGAAGCAGGCAAAATGCTTCTCTCTCGGCAAGCCATTCGAGCAGGACAGGTCATTGTATATCGTCCCGGAGCTGAGGAAGGACGACCAGGGCAACTATGTGCCGGGGTCAGGCTTCCAGTGCGTGCTCCTTTTCAAGGGTGACGACAACTATTATGTAAGGAGCTTCGACGGGACATGCAAGGAAAACTACGCCAAACTCACGTCCGAGCTTGACAGCATAAGGGAAGCGGAGTCCCAGTGATAGCATGAAAGCCGAGAGCAACATCGTGATTCTTGCAGTTTTCGCCGTGCTTGTGGCGGCCATAATACTGACCATACTCATACCGAAGATAGTGGAGCCCAGCCTGGAGAGCCACGGGAACCAGCAGGCATACATCATAGCCAAGGTCCTGGCAGCTGAAGTGAACGCGCTCTCCGTCGTGGACAGGGGGGAGATAACAAAGGACCTGGAGAACGAGTGGGACATAGACATAGGATGCGATGCGGACTCATGCAAGATAGAGGTATCGTACAACGAGTTCTCAAGCAAGAACATACAAGAACTGGAGATAATGAGGGGTGTCGAGGAGTTCACGGCGAGCGGGGTGAAGCGGCTCAAGATAAGCAAGGAGCCGAATGACCTTGTAAGGATAGAGAGCGTGGGGGTTGGTGCATGAGCGAGCTGGAGCCGCTGCATGTGGCATTCGCCGCCCTGCTCGTGGCGGGCTTTTTCGTCGCGAGCGTGGGCATGATGGTCATGGCATTCGGCAAGTCTACTGAGATACATCTCGAGGACGAGGCTAGGATAACGGAACGGTCGGCGCTGCATAAGCTGGAATGGTGCCTGAAGAACGGCAAAGACTACACGGTATCATCTTTCCTTGACAAGAAGAACCATACCAGCATATGCGAGATGTGCGGCATATGCATAACAGGTAGGGGTGCGAGGATAGAGGACTTTCAGGGGAACGCATGGGAGTTCGGCACCTACACACGCCCAAGGACGGACGAGGAAGGCGAGTCCGCATACATCAACATAAAGGAGGGTGATAGGGTTATCGTAGCCAAGATGACCCTGCGGTTATGAACAGGAAAGGCATAGCGACACTCTTCCTCCTGGGGGTCGTGGTGTTCGCGTTCTTCGTCATGAACCTTGTGATGTACATACTTGTAATAATAAATACGAGCAACATGGAGAACCTGTTCTTCCTGGCTGTCAATGCCAACGAGCGCGGACAGGATATTAACGCGTTCCTCAGCGCGAAGGAGCAGAACACGTACATGGAGAGCCTCGGCAACACGCTCGTGCGCGGGGAGGCGGACGGCATAAACGTGCCCAGGAGCCATATGGTGCAGACCCTTGAGAACATGGGGAAGGACTGCGTTATATTATTCAGGGGTGCCAACTACCAGAGGCCGTTCAGCACTGTTGGTTCCTGCGGCGAGACCGGTGGCAGGGAGCTCGAGTTTGTCGAGATACCCATACCGGGTGCCAGGGAGGGCAACCTGAAGATGAACATGATGATGATATGGAACGAAAAGGACTAGCGAACCACATAATGCTCTTGCTCGTGCTCTTATTGGGCACGTATGAGCTGTATTACACCGCCATGGTGGCCATGAGCGGCGTCAGGATAGGCGTCAAGCGGTATCAGGAGGATATATTCGCGATAGACAACTCACTGGACGGAGCAAAGAGCTACCTGGAAACGTCACTCAGGTATTCGGCATACCAGGCATGCTTCGACAACCTCAGGAACGGCGGCTGGGAGCCTGGCAGGACGCCTGCCGAGAATATGATATTGTATAAAGGGAGGCAATATGCCCGGCTTGCCGGGATAGAGCAGGCCGTAGCAGCACTGGAGAGCGCAACATTGGGCAACCTAAACAAGTATGCCTCTGACAGGTACATATTCGCGTCCTTCTCTTTGCCGCTGCCATCGTACAACGCCGTCAACATATCACAGAGCGGGAAGAACCTGACGATGACTGCAAGAGCGCAGCGCGACCTTAGCATATACAGGTATGTGGAGAAGGAAGCAGTGGGCCAGAGCTTCATGGAGCTTAAGGAGCAGACGAGGGATGACAACATACTTGAAACCATAATGATAGCAAAAGGAGCCGGCCTGGAGCAGTCTGTCACCATCCCGTGCATCAGCCTGATAAGGCAGGCAAACCGGAGCAACCAGGACATAAAGGCAGTGGTGGAGCCGAGGCTCACTGCGAAGGCAGAGCACATGCTTGATGAGGGCAACGCGGAGAACCGCAGCAGCCCTGAAGGATGCACAAGGATGATATGGGAGGCACAGAACCAGACTAAGACAGAGATAGAGCAGGCGCTGTCTGACAGGAACATCAGGGTGCTGGACATCGACCTGGGACTATCCCTGAAAACGCCACTGGCATCATACCCGGACGGGAACTTCACTTGCATGTTCAAAAAGGATTCCAACCCAAG
>QMZP01000049.1 GCA_003663225.1 Candidatus Aenigmatarchaeota archaeon
GGCTCGTGTCATTCATGCAGGGGATGGATTACAAAAAGCTCACGCTATCCGTTATCATTATGTTATTCGGCCTGAACCTGCTGCTGTCGGGCCTTCCCGGGATCCTTATATTGGCCGTTTCCACATCCATAGGCCTCATAGCCCCGCTTTCGGGGGTGAAGAGGAGCAATCTCATGGGGGTCCTGATGCTGCCGCTGATAATATTCTATGCTGGCATGTGAAAGAACCCCATTTCACGTGCAGAAATGCACGGTAACGTGAATTTCACACCCCATGATTTCCTCTGAAGAAGTCCGCATGATGTTGGTATGAATTCACGTGAAGCAACCCCTGTTTCCTGTGAACACCCCATTATTTCCTTTGGAACTTCACGCCCAATTTCACAAAACCAGGAAAACGGCACATTTTTTGGCAAAAAACTGCCTATGCCTTCAGCTTGTGTGCAGCGCCCTTTGAGGTTGAGAACAGCATGCTTCCACCGCATTCACACACCCCTATGAGGGGAACACGTGAATGAAACTTGCTGCATTTGGAGCATGTGAATCCGTTGAATTCCGAGATATCAGCAACCTTGCGTGCCCCCTCCTTCTTGGGCCCGCGTTTGAGTACGTCCATGAGCCCCATCTGCTTTCCGTTTCCCAGAAGCTCGCTCTTGCTTATGTTCAGCGCCCCGAATATCCTCTCTATGGGCGGCAGCAGCTGGTTCTCTACGTAATAGCATGAATCTATCTCAAGCCCGTTCTCCTGCACGTATGCCGGGTCCTCTGTTCTCTTTGACAAAAGCCCGTTACCCTTTATTATCACGTATCCTATCCTGTCTCCTATGCCTGGGGCATCCAGGGGATTCCTTGCCTTGAGCTTCTTGGCCAGTTCTATGTGTGGCTGGACTCCTGCATAACTGCTCGCTGACTTGGTCATGCTTTTCGTTATGACCAGCTTGTCCAGGTCTATCTCGTTCTTGTTCAGCTTTACAACCACGTCCCTGAAAAACTTCAGGGCCCCCTTTATGTCCTCTTTCTTGAGGAGTATCTCTATTATCGTGGTGAGGGTCTCGGACACGAGCGGGCACCAGTCCCTCCTGACGGTCTCTATTCCCTTCATGTCTATGCCCTCCTTCCAGCCTTTGCCGCTCCTCTCGAACTTCCATGCGGCGTACCTCTTCTTTGTCAGTGGAAGGAAGCGCTTGAATACTTTCTCGAACTCCAGCTCCATTATCCCCGGGAGCTCCTCTGTTATGTGTTCGGATATCTCGTCAGCAATCTTCCCCAGCTTGTCCATATCCTCTATGTCAATCTTGACGAACACGGAGTCGGTGTCGCCATATACTATCTGATACCCGTATTCCTCCTCTATCTTCTTTGACGTATCCTGTATTATCTTCCTCCCGCAAGATGTTATGGCATTGGCTATGTCCATGTTGTATATCTTGGCCCTCGAATATCCCATGTGCCCGTAGAAGGCGTTGGCCAGTATCTTGAGCGCCCACTGCTTGGCGTCCAGGAGCCTCTTCTGCTCCTCATTATCGGTATTCTTCAGCTTCTTCTTAACCTTCTGCCTTCCCACCATGAGGTTCTCGAGTATCCTGGGTATTATCCCCCTCCTTTCACTCTTCGGCACAAACTTTGCGCCTGATGGGGTCTTTATTACACCCTCGCGCTCCTCGTTAGTCAAGGTAGTGGGGCATATGTTGAACGTCCTTATTATGGACGGATACATTGACTTGAAGTCCAGGACAGCAACATTGGAGTGGAGCGCTTTTACGGGCTCTATGACATACCCCCCCGCGAGCTCCTTCTTCCTTGCCTTGTTCCTCTCCTTCACGACACGGTCTTCTGGCTTGCATGGGAAGACATAGTTCTCTGCGTTGAACTCCCTCAGGAGATAGTTCTCTATCCTCGTTGTTTCGCCGCTATCCAGCGTGTCCTGCATTAACGTCCCCGATACCCTGGAAAGAGCCACGTACTTGTCCATGAGCCTGAGCTTCTCCACGAGGCTCAGGGCAAGGACAGAGTCCTTCCTGCAGTAGTTCACAAGCCTGTCTATGTCCTTTTGGTCGCCCTTCCAGAGCTTCTCTATCTCAGAATGCTTGACCGCTACCTTCCTCTCACCGAGAAGCTCGTGCGACACCGCATCCAGTGAGTATCTGTGCAGCGAGAAATCCTTTTTTATTATCTCGAAGGAGTCGACTATGATTCTGCCTACTATGGACACCTTGTATTTGGTCCCTATGTTCCGCGCGAACACATTCTTCGTGTTGCACCTCCCGAATGTAGGCTTTATCCCCTCCTTTCTCATCCTCTCGAGTATGTAGGGGAAATCGAAGTTGTTCGCGTTGAACCCCGTGAGAACGTCGGGGTCGTATTCGTTCACTATCTTCACGAATTCCTCGAGCATTTCCTTCTCCGTAGAGAAATCCCTGGAATATGTGCCCCTCCTCGTGGACAGCACCAGAGATTTCATGCCCTTGTACTCCTTGTTTAGCACTATGGATATCATGACCACCGGGTCCTTCTTGGCCTCGGGCATGGTGCCTGCCACCTGCGGGACACACTCTATGTCGAAAGCCAGCACCTTAAGGGGAACATCATCAACCCTGTCCACCGGAGTGATATTGGTAGCGTTAAGCTTTATTTCCGCATTTACGGTGTTCGTAGCAGCCCCGTTGCTGCCCTCGACCCTTATCCAACCCATCCCGCTCAGGCCGTGGTCTGACATGAACCTGTACTTGAAAGGTATATCGGCCTCGAACACCGTGAGGCCGTGCGCCTTTGCCTTCTCCCTCATTTCAGGGGTCTTTGCCGGGTTGTTTAACGTAATCTTCTGCATCGTTTCCTCCTTGTCCCTTCCGAATATTATCCTCCGCTTGACATCCTCTATCTTGGCTACCTGACCCTCGTTCTTGAAGACCTCCCTCGCATCACCACCCATCGTATAGAAGAAAGGCATGTATCCCTCATAGAAAGCGCACACACTCCTGCCATCCTCGGTCTTCCCGAACATGCGCACGACGGGCTTTTCGTTGACAAGGATGTAATCCATATCGAAAAGCTGAAACTCCATAGCAACCACTGAACCAACAGAATAATATGGTATGGAAGAAATAAAAGCAAATCGGAACCGGGTAATATATCACGCAAAATACCCTTTATTGTGAACATGTATGGGACAGATTCATATAAAAACCAGGCATCGACATATATCTACGGGTAATATTGTGAGGATGAATCCCAAGCAGCTCGAGAAGATGGCCAAGAGAATGGGCATACAAGCCAGCCCCATAGAGGCAGAAGAGGTAATAATAAAGACCCCTGAGAAGGACATAGTGATAAGCAGCCCACAAGTCTCAAAGGTCAACATGATGGGCCAGGAGACGTGGCAGATAACAGGGGATGTATCGGAGAGGCCCAAAGAAAATTTCACCGAGGAAGACATAGACACCGTGGTGAACCAGACCGGCGCCAGCAGGGAAGACGTCAAGGAAGCCCTTGAGGCAGCACACGGCGACCTTGCAGAGGCCATAATGAAGATAAAGGAAAAGGGCTGACATGGAAACAAAGCAGCTACAGAAAAAGGCCGTGGGAATGGTGGACACGCTGGACAGGAAATTCAGCGTGGAGCGTGATGCCCAGCTCAACTTCACCCAGATGGTAGAAGAGGTCGGGGAGCTCGCCAAAGAGATAAACCTCCCCAGGCTTAGGTCACGGGATGCAGACAAGAACAACCTCGAGGGAGAGTTCGCTGACATATTCCTGCTTCTTTCCAAGATGGCTGAGATGTGCAACGTGGACCTGGAAACAGCCGTTGAGAACAAGCTGAAGGCCCTTGAGAAGAGGCACATGCTTGTTTGATCACTTCACAGACTTGCCCAGCTTGGCTATGTCTTGGCCTGACATGAACCCCTTTATCGCCTTTTCTATGTCATCAGCATCCACCCGGACCTGCTTCATGCTGTCCCTATCCCTCATGGTGACGCTGCCGTCCTTCATCGTATCATAATCTATGGTTATGCCTATTGGCACACCTATCTCGTCTATGCGCCTGTACCTTCTTCCTATGCTGCCGGTCTCATCATAGAATACGTTCATGCCGGCACCTTCCAGCACCTTCTGTATCTCCCTGGACTTCTCTGGCAGGCCGTCCTTCTTCACTAGCGGGAATATGCCCGCATCGAACGGTGATGCGACTCTGGGGAATGACATGACTGTCCTCTCCTTTTCCTCTTTGTATGACAGCTCGAACAGCGCGTATATGTTCCTGTCCACGCCGAAGCTCAGCTCGAGTACATGCGGCAGGACCTTCTTGCCGTCGACATCCACCACCATATTCTCACCTGAGACCTCCTGATGACCCTTCAAGTCATGGTCTGTCCTGTAGTGTATGCCTGCCACCTCCTTGAACCCGCCCATGCTGGGCAGGTTGAGCTCTATGTCCCAGTGATACTTGTTGTAGAATGCCTTCTCTTCATCAGTCAGCTGCCTGAACCTCAGCGTCTCTGCGGGCAGCTTCAGGACGTCAAGGTAGAACTGCTGTATCTTCGCCATGTGATACACGTAGAACTTGGGCAGCTTCAGAGAGCCCGTGGCCTTTGAGCATGTCACTTCCTCAACCCTGCCCGACTTCCTGTTGCTCGCAGGCAGCAACCTGAGCTTGTACCCCGAAACGGACCCGAAATCAGGGTGGTCTGTTATGGTATCTGGGTCGAAGAATATCTGCAGCTCTGCCTGGCTGAACTCCCTCATCCTTATCAGGGCGTTCCTTGGCGCTATCTCGTTCCTGAATGCCTTGCCTATTATGGCCAGGCCCATTGGAAGCTTCCTTCTCAATGCCTCGAACTCGAGCTTGAAATTTACATATGCCCCCTGTGCGGTCTCCCCTGTCAGGTACGCTGTCTGGACGTCCTTGCCCGCGCCAACTTTCATGGGGAAGAGCATGTTGAATACCCCCGTGCTTTCAAGCGGGCCCCTGCACTTGGGGCACTTTATCTTGTGCTTCTTTATGAGCTTAGTCATCTCCTCTGGAGTCAGCCCCTCGAAATTCTCCTTCAACTCGGCTTCAAGTATATGGTCGGCCCTCTCCGTATTGCCGCATTTCGAGCATTTGACTACCGGGTCGACGAAGTGCTTGAGGTGGCCAGATGCCTTGAAAACACCCTCCGGCATTATAACCGATGACATTATCTCGTAGAAATTATCATCCAACTTCAGGAAGAAGCCCCTCCACGCGTTCTCCCATTTCCTCCTGAGCAATGTGCCCAGGTGGGCATACTCGTAGAATCCTGCCATGCTCCCGTGTATCAGCGAGCTCTGCCAGAAGAACCCCCTGCGCTTGGCAATCTCTATTATGTCGTTGAACTCGACCATATAGCTATATTACGGTATTATTTTAAATATAGTTTATGCCGAAAAGACGGAAGGGCGGGCGCACCACGAAAGTGCTGAAGGCTGATTTTCACGTCCATACCGCCATGTCAGGGGATAGTGATATATCTTGTCATGACATAATCAGAGAAGCCAGGCTGAATTACCTGGATGTTGTGGGTGTTGTAGACCATAACACGACCCGGGGGGCCATAGAAACCCGCGAGCTCGCTTCCAGGGAGATGCCGGGGCTGCTCATACTGGTCGGCCAGGAAGTGAAGACAGAGTCCGGTGAGATTATGGTATTCGGAATAGAGAAGGACCTGCCCCCGGACCGGCCGCTGCTGGATACGTGCAAGGCGGCCAAGAAGCTCGGGGGCTTCATAGTTGCTCCGCACCCGTTCGATTTCACCAGGCATGGGATTGGCGGAAGGATAAGCGAGATAAGGGGGTATCTGGATGCCGTCGAGGTGCTGAACTCCAAATCTATCTGGAAGAGGTTCAATGAAAAGGCGAAGGAATTCGCATTCGAGAACAGGCTGCCCATGGTGGGCGGCTCTGACGCCCATTTTCCCCAATACATAGGGATGTGCTACACCCTTGTCGGCTCACGCCCGTATGAGGATGAGATATATTCTGCCATAAGGGACGGACGGACGCTGTGCAGCGGGAAGGTGAGCGGTATATTAAACAAGAACATGGTATCTAGATTGAAGTATCTAATCAGAAAGTGACTTCTCGCCTACGCAGCCTATGACCCTGCCCCACCTGTTCGCGATCCCGTTGTCATAATTTAGCCTGACCCACCATGGCCTTGCAGGATTTGTTATACCCTTTCTTATCAGCCTGCTCGACCTTAGGGTCAACGGCGTGAAGAACCAGAACAGCGAGAACAGCAACTCCCCGCCAAGCACCCTTCCCGGCTGAAGGCCTGCCATCTTCATGCGCTTGACAAGCTCGCTCCTGGTGTAGGGATACTCGTTACCGTATATCCAGCAGCCCAGCATGCTGGCAAGCCTCTTCCCTGTCCAGTACGGCGGGGTCTACATGTGCGGTATTATTATGAGGACC
>QMZP01000050.1 GCA_003663225.1 Candidatus Aenigmatarchaeota archaeon
ATAGGGATATAACGTGCAGTGCCCGGCCTACATGAAGCCATAATCATGCCCTCTTTATCATCGGGCTGAGCATGAAGTCGCAGGTGACCATGCCCTTCTTGGACACCCTGACCCACCTTCTGTCATAATTATAGCCGTCAGCAGTGACCTTGACCGGGTAAACGCCGTCCTGTATGATGCCTATGAACTGATAGTGGCCGTCTGCGCTGGTCTCTGTGACGTACGTCATGTCCCTTCCCATTATGACCACGACAGCGAATTGTACAGGCTCCCTGTTGCTGTCCATGACGAAGCCGTGTATGCCCCATTTGTCAGGGCCCTTCTTCGGCCTTCCCCACTGCGGTATCAGCTCGGGTATCTCTTCCTCATCCCTTCCCTTCTGCCTGAGCTCCACCCTGAGCTTCTTGACCTCACCCTTCTTCACGCCGCTCTTGAATATCCTTGCCTTCTTGAGGTATCCTGGCTTGGAAACCTCCAGGATAACCTTCCTCATCTCAGGGACAGGCTCTATGGAGAATTGGCCGTAGCTGTTGGTGAAACCCTCTATGCCTATGCCCTTCAGGTAGACGTATGCATTTGGCACGGCTTCGCCAGTGACCTTGTCCTTCACGACGCCCACCATGAAACCCGGCTCCCTTACAGGGGGCAGCTTCTTCCTGTGCCTGCCCCTCCTTTTCCTCATGGCAAAGTCCTTCTTTACCTTTATCTCCGGGGTGAACATCGGAGGCACGCCGTGCCTGTCTATGTAGTCCATTATCTGCCTGAACACAGCATCAGTCATCATCTTGCCGCAGAAGCTGCACTGGAAGTAGAATCTGTCTGAATCCTCGGGCTCCTGTATGTTGGTGTTGTACAGTATGCCCTTCATGCAGAACGGGCACCGCTCGTATTCGACCCTGCGACCAATCAATAAAATCCCCTCTGATGATAATTGTCATGCCTGCTATAAATTGTCTATCACTTGCTGAGAATTACCTCAGCATCGGATATAGTCCAGTAGCCCGTGCCTGAGAACTCCAGCGTGTTGCTGCCCTCATTGGCTTCTGAAGCTGAGAACGTCATGGCATTCCATCCGTTTCTGGGCGAAACGGAGCCTATCACGTTGCCGTTGAGCTCTGCCCTGAGCTCTCCCTGCCTGGTGGTATCCTCGACCCTGAACCTGAGCACCCCTGTATATCCCTGGCCATCCAGCATCGTGTACTGGCTGTCCGTTATGTCGAAGTTCCTGGTCCTGGTGACCTGGTTGGTGAGCACGTAGATGTTTAGCATGGCGTTGTTGAGGGTGACCTGCCCTGTCGGTGCGTCTATAGACAGTATGTTGCTGCCCAGCTTCAGCGGCGCCCCCGTGTAGTTGAACACCACGGTCTCCACTCCGTCAGGCATCTGGTCCCATACCTTGTACCCGTTCACCCTGACCCGGAGGTTGGAGTTGCCGTATCCTATGAACTTGAGCTCGCCCCTGCTGAACGCCTCTGTCTCTGCCTGGTCGAGCGTGAACGCTATGACCTTCGAAGGCCCGTATTCCAGATCCACCCTGAAGTCCCTCAGGGTGTAGACCGTGGCAGCCCAGAACGCCAGGCCGGGCCCGTCACAATATACCTCGAGCGTGTTGGACGCCTCGACATAATTCGCGTCTATCTTGACCTCGACGTCGCCCCTTGGTGTCTTCATGGCATGGAAATCCTTGCCGTTCCATTTCACGTACAGGTTGCCGTATTCGTTCGTGTCATAGACCCTGAACGTCACCATGATGTCCCTGAGGCTGTCCATGTAATATGATGGTATTTCAACATTAAGCTTCTCGCTCTGACTACCGAACATGCCCGCTGATATCTCCAGCTGCGGTATCCTTTTCAGGCTCTCTGACTGGGTCTCACCAACTGTGAACGTGCCCAGCGACGAGCTCCTCGGCTCGTTCTCTGAGAATCCTACCGTGCCTACTGACAGCTCTGCCACGGTTATGTTGGATTCACCGCCAGGCGTGCCCGGCCCGGGGGCATATGGCCACACCATGGAAACCGCTGTGAACACTATTATGAGCGCAAGTGCTATGCCGAGCACATAGAAGAAGTCATCGATGCCTTTCATCATCCTTGATGCCATGAATATAATTTGTCACTGTGAAATATATAAATTAACGCATATGTGGCCGGTAAACAATATTATGCCCCCTATCAACAATCTAATGGTAACATGAAAGTGCTGTCAAAGAACATGAAGACAGGGACGATCAAGCTCAGGACGGAGACGCCTGACGACCTTTGGCACATGGAGAAGATACTCGAGAAGGGCGACAGGGTCGTGGCCACCACAACAAGGCGTACCACGGTGAAGCGCGGGAGCGAGATAATAAAGGGAGAGAGGAAGAAGGTGACCATAGGCATAGAGGTGGAAAGGGTGGAGATGGAAGCAGGGCATCTCAGGCTCAGAGGCAGGATATTCTCCGGCCCGGATGACATCGAGCAGTCCTCGTACCATTCCATCGGAGTTGTCCCGCGGATGGAAGTCAGGATAAAGAAAGACAAATGGCGCAAGGACCAGCTTGAGAGGATAAAGAGGGCCCAAGTCAGGGAGCCAGTCCTGTTCATCTGCGTTCTGGACAGGGACGAGGCGAGCTTCGGCTCCCTGAGCGAATCAGGCCTTGACATGAGGGGCAGCGTGACTGCCAAAAAGGTGGTTGGGCGCGAGGACAGGTCTGAGTACTATTCCGAGATATCCAAGGTGCTGGTCCAGGAGCAGCCAAGGCATGACGCCATACTCATAGCAGGTCCAGGCTTTGAGAAGGAGAACCTCTTCAACTACATGAAGGGCAAGTTCCCCGGCCTGACGAAGAGCGTCAAGATGGAGAATGCAAGCTCAGCCGGCGAATCTGGTATCCGTGAGGTGATAAAGACCTCTGCAGACAAGGTCCTCTTGCAGACCAGGGTGTCAAAGGAGACATCGCTGGTGGAAAGGCTGCTCTCGGGAATAAGCAAGGACGGGCTTGTCGCGTACGGCAAGGAAGAGGTGAGGAAGGCCGCCCTGTCCGGCGCTGTGGAAACGCTGCTCGTGGCAGAGGATTTCGTCAGGGAGAATGAGGGGCTAATGGATGCCGTGGAGAAGATGAAGGGTGAAGTCGTCATAATATCAGGCTCTCATGAGGCGGGTGAGCGCTTCGTATACCTTGGGGGCATAGCAGCCTTCCTCAGGTTCAAGTTTTCGTAGCTTCTAATAGCTATATAAGATTAATTGATAATTAACTACATACTAGTGACATCTGTAATATACATGTTCCTCAAAGCACAATAACCAGAAACCCGGTTTCTCTTCGGATGAATCGGTAGCCTTCAGGGACGCCAACCGCCTTTGTCACGCTTGCGTGCGTGCACGATTGCATTAGGCGTGCCTCTATGATACGCATGCCCCGCACAGCGGCGACGGAACAATGACAGTGTCTTGGGCCCGTGAAAGGAGACAATCATGCAAGAGATATACATGCCCGGTTCTCTTATGGTGCTGTCCTTCCTTGTCTTTGCATGCTCGCTTTTCAGGCTGCACTGCCTGACTGACTGGAAGAACGGCAGGCTGTCAAGGAAGGTAAGGCACAACATCATCTACAGCCTAATGTTCCTGACGTCTTTCATAATCTTCGGCATGCTGACCCTGGCATGCCTCATAGAATCCCAGAAAGGAGGCTGATATGGGGTTATCACTGGCTGTATCCAAGATAAGGAGGAACAAGAAGCCCTCAATGGCCCTGTTCCCCATCGAAGCAGCGGCCATCATGCTGTTTTCTCGCATATTAATACCCCTTTCTGATAAAGGTTGGACCGGCCAGCCATACCGCTGGTGAGCCAGTACTGACATGAATTGGAGAACACCAAAATGCAGACGCTATACCTGATCATAGTGAGCGTCCTGGGGTCCGGTACGCTGCTCTCCTTCAGGAGCGGGTTGAGGAGTAACAGCAACCTGCTCAAGGGCGCCGCTTCAGCACTGGCTGCCGATACGCTTCTGTTCCTGCTGCTGTGGTGTGCATTCAATCCGATGTACCTGCTGCAGTCATTCATCGTAGTCATGCTCCTTTTCGGCCTGGGGTTCATCGACTATGGGAGCTTCAAGAACAGGCCCAGAATAAGGGATGCGGGTGTGATATGCCTGCTCGTGGCTGCGGGGGTGATGATGCTTGCCAGTGCGGTGTTAGCTGATAACACACCCTGGAAGGAGATTCTCCCCCACGACGCGCAGAAATGATGCCTGTGTCAGCGGGGATGTGGGCCCGAGTTTTCTCCGGCTCCCTCCCCTGTTTCTTTAACCATACGGGAGATTGCATATGGAAATGCCTGCAGAGATAAGGAGGCTGGTGATACCCGAGGGGTTCATGCCCGGCGGGTACCCAGTCTTCCTCGAAGAGGAGGGCAGCGGGGACGTCGGTTGGTCCTTCCCCATAATGGTGGGGCCGATGGAAATCTCAGCCCTCAACAGGGCCATATGGGAGCAGCAGACTCCGAGGCCGATGACGCATGACACGCTCGCCGCGACCATAGATTCGCTTGGCGGCAGCGTACGGAAGCTGGTGGTCAGCGACCTGGTTGACCACACGTTCATAGGCACGCTTGTCATTGGCCTTGGCGGGCGCATCATCGAGATTGACTGCCGCCCCAGCGACGGCATGATACTGGCCACCATGGCCAAGGCGCCAATCTTCGTGGAGGATGTCGTCCTTCAGAAGCTGGCCGACGCCATGATGCAATGAAGATTCTGATCGGAGGAAGGCCGCATATGCTGCCTTTCTCTTCTATCTGTCAATTAAAAGGGATATATGATGATATGCGACGCAGTAGCGCCATAAATCATTCGTATTCCACCGTTGCCGGAGGCTTCGGTGTCACATCCAGCATTACCATCCCGACAGGAAGCTCGTCCAGTATGCGGCTCGCAGCCCTGTACGGGACATCGCCTGACAGGTTGGGCACCGCGCTCTTCACGTCGACGCTGTCAATGGCCCGTATGGCAACTGCGAACGGTCCGTTGCCCTGTTCCCCAAGGCAGTACAGTACGCGCGACGTGTCGTTATCCTCTGCCAGCTGTGCGGCCCTTTCTGCTATGTTGGCATAGCTGCGATCCCCGTCAAACACCACCAAAGGCCGCTTATAAACGCGCCTGTAATCTGTGCCGTCATCCACCAGGCCGGTTGCCCTTGTTGCAAGCCTTATTGCAAGCATGCTGTCGCCAGGACTGGCCCGCCACGGCCGCTCCTCCATCACATTGTCGAACGTTGCTGCGAACGTCTGGAAGGGTATCTGCAGACCGGTCTCCCCGTCTATAACCATGTCCCTTCCGTATCTTCGCCTCATGAATCCCAGGTATTCCTGCTCCACGATGTCGTTCGCCTTCTTCTCAGTGTCCAGCTTATCCGGGGAATATACACCAACGGCCCTGACAAGCAGCCCCGGTCCCGGGAAGGGCTGGCGGAGATAGGGCAATCCCATGTACCTGGCCAGCGCCCTGACCTCCTGCTTTGACAGTGATGCCAGCGGTTCCAGCTTTTTCTGGGCGAAATCCAGGTCTACGTTGTGCTGGAGCTTTATGCCACCGCGGGTCTCCCTGATGTCAGGAGCTATTGTGCCGTCGGCTGTCCATATGCACCCCTTCGGCTCCATTGACTCGTTAAGCACTGTGGTATAGACATCCCTGAAGGCCGCGCGCTTCTGGTCCCCGTCCTCAATCCCGCTGACTGCATCATAAAAGCGTTCCCTTACGTCGAGCCTGCAATCCATGTCAGGGTAATCAGCGAAGCTCGCCGCCACAAGCTCCGATTCCTCCTTCCCGTCGATGAGCCGCATGAAGCCGTGGTCCATGTGTATGAGGTGGAGGTTCTCGCCTATGGCGTCCCTGAGAAGTGCGGCCGCGACATTGGAGTCTATGCCACCCGATACAGCCAGCCCGACGTGCTCGTTGGCGCGGACATTCCCCTTTATCCAGTCGCAGGCGCTTTTGTAGAAATTCTCCGGGTCCTGCATGGGAGAAACAGGCTCTTCTGGCTCGAATGAAAAAACAGGTCCTCTTGCCATATCAATATTTATCATAAAATCTTAAATTAGTTTCCCGCACACCCCGCCCAGCGGGCAGCCATCGCACAGCGGCTTCTTTTTGCAGTGCCTCTTGGCTAGCTCGACTATCAATGCATGGAACTCCTTGTAGATGTCTACGTCCTTGGGGAGGCCTGACTCGAAGAAGGACCTCCATTCCTCGTACCCCTTTCTGCCGTCGAATCCCATCCTCGTGAACACGCGCCTGGTGTATGCATCTATGACGAAGCACGGCCTGCCCAGTCCGTACAGCAGCATGGAGTCCGCTGTCTCAGGTCCCAGCCCCTTTACTGACAGCAGCTGTTCCCTCGTGACCTTCATGGAGAATCTG